>JBCDLV010000513.1:0-1948 GCA_038744895.1 Bacteroidota bacterium
CCCGACTCCCCATCGTCGCCCTCTGCGGCTTCCTCGGCTCGGGGAAGACGACCCTGCTCCGCCGTTGGCAGCGCGACGACGCCCTCTGCGACGCGGCGGTGATCGTCCACGACCTGAGCGACTTCGGCCTCGACGCCGAGCTGCTCTCCGCGGAGGGCGCCACGCCAGCGGTGGGTCGCCTCCAGGGCCGGGTGGCCGCCCTGCACGGCGCCTACGCCCGCGAGCGGCTGCACGCCTCGGTGGGAACAGCTCTGGACGAGATTGCCGCACTCGACCCGGTCCCGCCCCTCGTGCTCTGTGAGAGCACGGGTGCCGCCCGCCCGTGGCCGCTGATCCGGGCGCTGACGCAGGACGACCGGTTCGTCCTCCGGCACTTCGTCGTCACCGTCGATGCTCTGAACCTCCACCGCGACTTCGGCGACGGCCGCGTCTTCACCGGCGAGTCCCCGTACCCCCAAGACGTCGCCCTGCGCCGCGCCGCCAACGTCCTCGCCGAGCAGATCCTCTTCGCCAGCGTCATCATCCTTACCAAGGTCGACATGGTCCCGGAGGCCGTCGTCGAGGCGCAGACCCGAGTCCTCCGGACGCTCCGGCCCCAGGCGACCATCGCCCACTCCGCCCACGCCGGGCTGCTGCTGCCACAACTGGAGACCACACCCGCGCCCGAACTCTCGGTCCTGACAGATCAGGCGGAGCGCTTCGGCCTGCCCGAGGAGGCCACCACCGCCGACAGCGTCGAGTCCCTGGTGCTCCGTGACCTACGGCCGTTCCACCCGCAGCGGTTGTACGAGGCTTGCCAGAGCCGCCTGAGCACCGGTCTCTACCGCACCAAGGGCTTCCTGTGGCTCGCCTCCCGTCCTGGCGATGTCCTGCTTTGGCAGCAGTCCGGCAGCCAGATCGCCCTCGAACTCACCGGCACCTGGCGCGCCGAGATCGCAAAGAATACAGATGGCAGGCTGCTTCCCGAGGAGATCGAGTTTCTGAGCACGAGGCTCGACTCTGAGCACCCCGTCTTCGGCGACCGCCACAACGAGCTCACCCTCATCGGCCTGCCCGATGCCTGCGCGTCCTTCCATGCAGCCCTGGAAGCCGCGCTGTGCACCGACGAGGAGATCGCCGCCTGGCAGAACGGCGATGCCTTCCCGGACCCGTGGCCTCAGTCCATCCGGCGCCTCGGCTGACAGCCCAACGCCAGCGGGCCACCGGGTGCGGAGAGACGTGGGGAAGTCCCGCTGGCGGTCGCACGTAGCGTCCCGCTGGCGGTTTGCTCAGGCGCCAAGCGTCATCGCGGCGGCGTCTGCGTCTGACTGTGGACGCCCATCTGGAACCTGTGCGCCGTGTCGCGCGCTTCTGGCCCGCGGCTCGCCCGCTGGCGCAGCGCGTTGACGCCAGCGGGGAGGTCGCCTGCACTCCCTCGTGCCCCGCGCTCGCCTATGAACCCGCTGCAGCTCCTCGTCAAAGGCATCGGCCTGACGGTCTCGCTGGCCCTGCTCCTGCTCGCCCTCGTGGTGATGCTCTACGCCACCGTCGAGGGCGCGCTGGTGCTGGCGAAGATCCTCCAATTCTCCGGCTCGGGCTCCAGCGTCATCTACAGCACGATGACGGTCGTGGACCTCTTCCTGCTCGGCTTCACGGTGCTGATCGCCTCCGTGGGCATCTACGAGCTGTTCGTCGGCGAGGTGGCCGAGATCCCCGCCTGGCTCCGCGTGGGCGACCTCGACGCGCTCAAGGGGGTGCTCATCAAGACGGCCATCGTGGTCATGGGGGTCTCGTTCATGGGGCGCACGGTGACCTGGGACGGCGAGGCGGACTTGCTGAGCTACGGCCTGGCGGTCGCTGCGGTGATCGTGGCGCTCAGCTTCTTCCTCAGCGTCAAAACCGCTGGCGAGAAGAGCAAGGGCTCGGCCACCGGTGGCCCCGACTCATCGCCAGCGGAGGAGGTGGAGGC
>JBCDLV010000514.1:0-1940 GCA_038744895.1 Bacteroidota bacterium
GGAACAGGACCGCGAAGACGAGCTGGAGCGCCAGTCCGGCCAGGACCGTCCGCACGCGGATGCGCCGCTTGTCGGACGAGAAGGCGAAGGCGATGGCGAGGATGCCGGCGATGCCGAGGAGGCCGCGGCCGACCGAGACGAGGTCCATGCAGAAGCGGGTGAGACGCGCGAAGATACCCGCCCGCCTCGGGGCGGCTGGGTTCACGCCCAAGTTGGAAGGCCAGGGCACGGACCAGCCCCGGCGCGCCGAATGGATCCAGAACGAGTGAGGGGTAGCGTCTACTTTTCCGATGCTTACGCACCTGTCCATGACACGCTTCGCCGTCGCTCTACTCCTTTTTCTGGCAGTGTGTCCCGCTGCCGCTCAGCCCGCCTCGGAGGGACTCACACCTTTTACCTCTGACAGCGCCCTCACGAACTATCTCCGTGCGTTCTTGGAGCCTTCGCCGGCTTCCAGTGCGCCCGTTGGATGCACTGAAGACCCTGTCGCAGTCATCGCTGGCTATATCGTGGACGCCGAGGCAAGCGTCCCAATACCTCGCGCCAACGTCGTCCGATCTCGGGAGCCCATGTGCGGTGCAGTAGCGAACGTGTACGGCCGGTTCCATCTCGGTATCGACTCCCTGTCAGTGGCTGCAGGCGCGGTTCGATTGACGGTAAAGGCGTTTGGGTATGAGACTGTGGAAACCGGGTTTGACATCGAAACGATAGGCCCTGAGTTTCGAATCGAGGCGGGCGACTCACTCCGTGTCAGGGTCGCTCTTGAGCCGAGCGAAGACGCACTCGAAGAGGTCGTGGTCACAGGGGAGGTTGCGGGCGTGCAGTATGGTGTGGTCGCTGGCGAGACGTTCACTGACGACGTCACGAACGTGCAGACGGCAGGCGTGGATGAGGGCGGTATCGTGAAGCTCCACCGCGATTACCTCGTGGTGCTCCGCCGCGGGCGCCTGTTCACGGTCCGCGTGGGCGACGGCGCCCTCGCCCCGGTCGACGTGGCCGACGCCTCGGGGCCGGACGTGGACCCGTCGGGAACGTGGTACGACGAGCTGTTGATGGTGGGCGAGACAGCCGTGGTCGTGGGCTACAGCTATCAACGAGGCGGCACGGAGCTGGTCCTGTTCGACGTGGGCCGAGACGGAGCGCTCGAGTACCGCTCGACCTACCATCTTCGCTCGAACGACTACTACTCGGCCGAGAACTACGCGAGCCGCGTGGTCGATGACCGCCTCGTGTTCTACACGCCGCTCGCCCTCCGCTGGTACGGCCAAGAGCAGGGGACGGAGCAGATGCTTCCCGCGATGCGCCGCTGGACGGGCGATGCCCAGGGCGCCTTCGAGCCCATCGTGTCGGCGACGAGCATCTACCGCCCGGCCCGCGAGGTCGACGACGTCTGGAATCTCGCCCTCCACACGGTCACGTCCTGCGGCATTGCCGACGGCGCGCTCGACTGCGAGGCGACGGCCGTCTTTGGGCCGTTCGGGCACACGTTCTACGTCTCGGGCACGGCCGTCTACGCCTGGCTCTCGTCGTGGCAGCAGGACGCCGCCTCGATGCTCTACCGGCTCCCGCTCCGAGGCGGTCGGCCCAGCGCGCTCGGCGTCCAGGGCGGCCCCATCGACCAGTTCTCATTTCTGGAGGACGGTGAGACGCTGAACGTCGTCGTGTCGAGCTGGGGCGGCGGGCAGTGGATGTGGGGCTCCGAACAGCCCCGCGGTGAGATTGCCCTCGCCCAGATCCCGCTCGCGGCTCTCGGTGACGGCGCCAGCGACGCGGACCGCGCGTGGTACCACCGCCTGCCAGTCCCCGAGGCGGGCGTGGACGTCAACCGATTCGTCGGCGGCCACCTCCTCTATGGCTCGTCGTACGGCGGCGAGGAGGTCTTCGCCATCGCGCGGTCCGAGCCGAATGCGGTCCACAAGATCCAGACCGGCCACCCGGCC
>JBCDLV010000515.1:0-1939 GCA_038744895.1 Bacteroidota bacterium
CGGTCTCGGATGCGAAGTGTCCCCCAGCCGTCGTCGTCGACGCGCATGAGGCCACGCGTTGTGGCGCGGAACGCGGGCCGGGCTCCCCACGGGTCCTCCCAAATCAGCTCGAAGGCGAACCCGTCGGCGTCTGAGGTCCCATGCAGCAGCGACCGAAGCAGGTGCTGGAGTGACCCTCGGTAGGCCGACTCGCGGACCGACCGCCAGCGGAGAGCCTCCGCGCTGTCCGCTGGCGGCAGCTCCTCGAAGCGCTCGTCGCCGTCGTACTGGATGCGGGTCGCGCTGGCCGAGAACGCTGAGAGGTCATACGTGAGTCGGTAGCCGAGGGCTCGGTTCTCGAACACCAGCGGCGCGGCCGCCTCGGCGCGGAGCGTGCCCCACCGCAGGCGGAACGACAGCACCTCCGGGTTGAGCAGCACGATCGAGTCGGCCCGCGAGGACTCGCCGACGAGGGCTCGGCGGAACCACGCGAACCGCCTCTGCCAGCGCCCATCGCGCTCGGCTTCGACCTCGACGCTGCCGAGGGCCACCGGGGCCGCTGCCAACACGAGATCCACGGTGGCCGTGTCGCCCGGCGTCAGCCGCAGGTCCTCGTGCGTCGTCTCGTAGCCGAGCATCGACCCGACCAGCCGGTAGGCGCCTGGCGCGATGCCCGCGATCTCGAACCGCCCGTCGCGCCCGCTGGCGTCGCCGCGCGTCGTGCTGGAGAGGTACACGTTGGCACCCGGCAGCGGGGCGCCCTCCGCGTCAACGACCGACCCGATGACAACGGCGGGCTGCCCGCTGGCGCCGTTGGACAGGACGCCGGTCGCCAGCAGGACGAGCGTGGGAAGGAGGATGCGATGCACGTCGCCAGTCAACGGCCGCGGAGCGCCCGCGTCAAGTCTGTTCCGCGACGCTGGCCCGGCTATGCTGACCCCAACTCGCCGAGGATCGCCTCGGTGTGGGCTCCCAGCGTCGGCGGCGGCGCCAGCGGGCGACGCTCCCCGGTGGCCACCGTCCGTACGGCGGCGTGGCCGTCGCCGTCCCGAACGACGAGACGCCGCGCTTCGGCCTGCTCGAACACCGCGGGCAGATCGCGGACGGCACCCGCGGGCACCGAGCGCTCGGCCAGCGCCGCCAGCAGCGCGTCGCGCTCCCAGGTCGCCAGGGCATCGTGCAAGACGGCCTCCAGCGCCTCTCGCTGTCGGACGCGGTCGGCGTTGGTCGTGAACCGGGCGTCGGGGGCGAGGCCGAGGAGATCCCAGAGCGCCGCGAACTGGCGGTCCGTCCCGACGGCGAGTACGACCGGCCCGCTGGCGGTCGGGTAGGGCGTGCCGTAGGGCACGATGTTGGGGTGCGCCGAGCCGAGCCGCTGCGGCGAGACGCCAGCGGTGAGCCAGTTCGAGGCCTGGTTGGCCAGCGACGATACGGCCGCGCCCAGCAGCGACACGCGGATGTGTGCGCCCCGCCCGGTCCGCTGTCGCTCCAGCAGGGCCACCAGGACGGCCTCCTTGAGCTGGTGCGCCGCCAGCACGTCGACGAGGGCGACGGGCATCTTCGTCGGCGGTCCGTCCGGGTGGCCGTTGAGGAAGGTGAAGCCGGCTTCGGCCTGGATCACCGCGTCGTAGCCCGCGCGCGGGTCGTCCGGGCCGTAGCCGTCGACCTCAGCGACGATCACGCGTGGGTTGTGGGCGCGCAGCGTCTCGGCGTCGGCGCCCAAGGCCTCAGCCGCTCCGGGTCGGAACGCCGACACGACCACGTCGGCACGTGCCGCCAGCTGGTGCAGTGCCGCGCGGCCGTCGGGCTGGCGAAGATCGAGGACGGCGGATTCCTTGCCCCAGTTGACGGCGCAGAAGTAGGCGGGACGGTCGTCGTCGGGATCTTCCGTCGCCAGGTGCCAGCGGCGCGTCACGTCGCCAGCGGGCGGCTCCACCTTGACCACGCGGGCGCCGTGCTC
>JBCDLV010000516.1:0-1937 GCA_038744895.1 Bacteroidota bacterium
CGCCGGCCGAGGGCCTCCGCGCGTGCGTCGTCCACGGCATCCCAGTCGAAGACGTCGGTAGAGTCGCCCGAGGCGCCGCCGTCGACCCTGTCGGCCGGCGAGCTCAGGGACGGCGGTGGCGGGGGAGCGCTCGGAGCTTGGCGGTCGCGGGCGCCAGCGGGCGGAACTGGCACAGCGGGTACCGGCTGGCGCTGGTCGTCCCTTACCTGGCGCTGCGTCCGTCGCTGGTCGATTCGAATCTGACGCTGTGCGTCCCGCGCCTGGCGACGGGCGTCCTGCCTCTGGCGCTGCGCCCCTCGTGTCTGGCGGCGCGCCTCGTCGAGTTCGCGCTGGGTGTCGCGAAGCTCGATCTCTGCTTCGATCATCTCGGCGCGCGCCTCTTCGAGTTCGCTGAGACTCTCGGACACCAGGGCGCTGATGTCGAGTCCGTCCAGGGAGATCTGTGCAGACTCCAATGCGTCGAGCCGGATTTGCTCGAAGTCCAGGTCGAGGTCCTCCAGGTCGAACGAGAGATCGACGAGGTCATCGGAGACGCTCTCCAAGGCCAGGCGGATGGACTCGTCCACGTCGTCGAGGATGGTGACTCCGAGGCGGGAGAGTTCCGTCTCGGCCCCTCGGGCCTCGGCTAGGGCCTGCCGCACGTCCCGCTGGGCCCGTCGGATGGATTCCTGCACGCGATCCAAGGTGTCCAGGCGCACGAGCATGACCTCCTCCCCGTCGCCCTCTTCCAAGGGGAGGGTCGGCCGATCGGTCGAGACCGACCCATCGGGGGTCGCGGTCTCCTCCGCTGGCGTCGCCTCGGCGGGCGGAGCGTCGTCGTCTACGGTCGCTGTGATGAGGGCGGTCCTCTCCGGCGTGTCGGGTACCGGCTGGAAGGCCGCCAGCGGAAGCACGATGGCGAGCGTCAGCGCGACGGTCAGCGTGCGCGCGACGCGGCCGAGGGCGCCGCGGCGGCGATCCGCGTCCAGGATGGAGACGATGCGGCCTTCGAGAGGTGCCGTGCGAGCCATCGGAGCGACCGCGGCCAGCGAGAGCGATTCCTTCTTGAGCCCTCTGGCGACGCCCAGCAGGTGCGCCGCGTACGCGGAGGGACGTGCTCCGCCCTGGAGGACGGCGTCGTCGCAGGCTTGCTCGCGTGCATCGAGGTGCTGCCGGTAGCCCCACCACGCCAGCGGGTTGAACCAGTGCACGGTCACGGCCACTTGGGCCACGGCCTGGGTCCACGCGTCGTGGCGGCGAAGGTGGGCCATCTCGTGGAGGAGGACCGCCTCGCGGCGGTCGTCGTCCCAGGCGTCGGCCGATGCGGGCAGCACCACCGCTGGCGTGCCGTAGCCCCACGCGATGGGAATGTCGAGGGCGTCCGTGCGGAGCAGCCGGACCGGGCCGTCCAGGCCCACGAGGCGCCGGGCGCGATCCGCGACGACTCCCCACTCTTCATCGTTCTCCGGCTGTGCCTGCGCGACGAGACGTCGGGCTCCCGCCGCCGCGCCTAGCCACCCGAGGCCCACCACGACGGTGCCGATGCCCCAGATCCACAGCATCACGTGCCCGAAGGTGACCCCGCCCCGGTCGGGGAGTACCGAGGCGGGGCCCGCGACGACGCCAGCGGGAGGCATGCTCTCCAGCCGAGTGCGATCGCGTTCGATGTGGATGATGGGGTGCTCCGCCGACTGCTGGGGCACCGCTGGCGCTGTGCCAGCGGCGTCCAGAACAATGATCTCAGGTGCCGGAGGCGGCGCAGGGGTGTCTGGAGACGCCGGAGCGGCTGGTGCCGAGACGCGGATCACCGAGGGCGCCGGTTCCGATGCCACAGGCAGGACTTCGACCGCCCAACGGGGGCCGACAGACTCCAAGACCGGTAGCAGCACGAGCGCCCCGAAGGCGGTGGCCCAGATGCCGTGGCGCAGCGAGGCGGGGGCCTGGCGGAGGAGCCGGAC
>JBCDLV010000517.1:0-1934 GCA_038744895.1 Bacteroidota bacterium
CGGCACCTCGCAGTACGCGAGTCATCGGGACGCCTTCCTGTGCAATGGAAAGTGTCCGGGAACTCCAGGTATAGCCGCCAGCGGACGGATCGAGCGGCTCGTCGCCTTTCAGGCCGCCACTTCCCGCGGGTGCTGTCACGGCCTCGTCCGGTTCAGGCGGCATTCGCTCTGCGGCGAGTTCGTCACGCACGTCCTCCTCCGCTGGCGGGTCGGCCGCCAGGCTATCGGCTTGAGCGTTACCCGCTAGCGCAGGCTCCTCTGGAAGCAGGGCACGACGTAGCGACGCCGCGCGCTCAGCATATGGTGTGCCCGCGTACCGAACGGCCAGAGCGTCGAGATGATCGACGATGGTCGGGCCCGTGGCCACGGTGGTGTCCGCTGCGGCGGCGCTTGCGTCAGCATCCAGCACGAGGTCGCTGGTGGTTGAGTCAGACACCACCGGAGACGGCGCGTCGCTGAGCGAATCGCCAGCGGGCCGCGCGCCAGTGGGCCGCGGGGTCGGGGCATCGACGGACCGGTCGTCAGCAGACGCGGGCTCCGGGCGTTGCTGGGCGATGTCCTCCAGGGGCTCGTCGAATGGCTCCTCGTCCGGCTCTGCGGGCATCTCTTCGTCCGGCTCGGAGGGCATGTCGAGCGGCTCCCTGTCTGGGCGCTCAGGGCTCGGGGTGCCAACGGCCGCTGGCGGAGATCGACGGCGGATATCCTCGTCCTCCGGCTCCCCACGTCGACGCATGCGGACAGGGTCGTCGAGTGGCTCCGGCAGGCCGATGGGCTGAGGGAGCTCGTCCAGCTCCAGCGCCTGCCCGGGTGGCTCAGCTTCGTCGTCGGGCTCGTCACCGATCAGCCCGGCCGGGAGGTCCATCTCCGCGTCCGTGGACGATTCCTGAGATTCCTCGTCTAAGGCATCCGGGCGCGGCGCTCGCATCGAGTCGGCAGCCGCATAGAGCACAGCCGAGACCAGGCTATCCGGAAGTGGCTGAGCGTATCGCAGGGAATCGGCCCGCGCCCATTCCAGATACGCCGAAGCACCTGCCAGGTAGGCACGCGGCGCCAGCGGGTTGTCCGGAGCTTCGTCGGCGAGACGGATCAAGTCCGCGGCACCGCCCAGTGGGTCTCCGGATCGCCACCGCTGGCGGGCTGCGTCGTATGCCGCGGGGGTTTCGTCGCCAGCGGACTCATCGGGCTGCTCGGCCTCGGCGCGGCCGAGTTGGATGAGAGACGCCTCGCGGAGTGCCGACGTGTCGGCCGCGGCGACGGCTTCGTACAGCGGACGTGCGACGTCGTCGCGACCAGCGGCGCGCTCGATCTCCGCAAGGGCGTACTGAGCCCGGACGGAGACGGGCAATTCCGGCGTCTCGGTCAGGATCTGCCGATACAGGGCCGCAGCGGTATCGGCCCGGCCCACGGATAAAAAGAAGGCGTTTGCCAGCTGGTACCGAAGTCCCGCCAACTCGACCACCATCTCGTCGCGCTTGGCTTGCGTGCGGGGCACCTGCGACAAGTCCAGCGGGGGCGGCCCTCCGACGAGCTCCCCGCCACCGCGGACATCGGTGGCGGCAACCTGGGTCTCTGCAGAGGCGTCCCCGGCCTGAATCGACGCACGGCGACGCCAGCCGGGCACCAGAGGCCGGTCGCCCCATCGCTGCTGGAACGTGATCAAGCCGTTCTGGACAGAGGTCGGGTTGCGGTAGGAGAGAAAACCGCCGTCTTCGCTGCCGCCCTCCGATGGGCTCTGGCTGTTCTGCTCTGCCCGTGGGGTCTGAGGCTGTGTGCGTCCGCCGCCATCGAACGACCCGCCACCGGCAAACTCTCGTGCCCTGCGCAGGGACTCGATCCGCCGTTGCTCCTCCAGGAACACACGCCGCCGCTCCGCCTCGATCTCTTCGATCCGCTGGCGGAACTCGTCCGTCGACAGCGCACCGAGTGCGAGGAGC
>JBCDLV010000518.1:0-1933 GCA_038744895.1 Bacteroidota bacterium
ACGTCGGCCGACTGGCGCCAGCGGGCGAGCGAGCGCGTGAAGTCGAAGGCGGCTTGCTCCACCTCCGTCCGGTCGGCGGCGTCGAACACGCTCCGCGGATCGCCGGGCCAGCCGCCGGGCATGTCGGTCCGCTTGTGGCCGTCGCCGACGGTCCGCACGCCGTTCGGGAGAGCGACCTCGGTGCCGTAGTAGATCTGCGGGATACCGCGCGTGGTGAGTTGGAGCGCCAGCCCAAGCCGGAGCGCGTCGAGGTCCGCGACGGGCTCGCCGTTCGGGTCACCGCCGTAGGCTCGGTCGAGGTCGTGGTTGTCGAAGAACGTCACGAGCCCGTTGGGGTCCGGGTAGACGAAGTCCTGCGACAGCATCTCGTACACCTTGAACGCCCCGTTCGCGGGCGCCTCGCGGATGGCGTAGGCGAGCGGGAAGTCCGTGACCGAGGGCAGGTTCGAGTCGTAGCCGTCGGGATGCGCCGCGAACCCGTCCTGCCAGTACGCCTCGTGCGGAGCGCTGAACTTCCACGCCTCGCCGACGATGTTGAACGTCGGGTAGGCATCGAGCACGTACCGCGCCCACCGCGCCATGTAGTCCTTGTCGGCATAGTAGTACGTGTCCATCCGGATCCCGTCGATCCCGGCGTGCTCGATCCACCAGACGGTGTTCTGGAGGAGGTACTGCGCTAGGAGCGGGTTCTTCTGGTTGAGGTCCGGCATCTCGCGCACGAACCACCCGTCGACCGTCTGGCCCCGGTCGGCCTCAGCGGCGTACGGATCGACGACGGTGTGGCCGGTGAAGTTGGTCTGGCCGACCTCGTCCCAGTCGTGGACCCAGTCCGGCGTCGGGAGGTCGCTCATCCACCAGTGCTGGTCGCCGACGTGGTTGTGGATCATGTCCATGATCACCTTCATGCCCCGCGCGTGCACGGCATCGACCAGGGCCACGTACTCGTCGGTGGTGCCGAAGCGCGGGTCGGTGGCGTAGAGGTCCGTCGCCGCGTAGCCGTGGTAGGCCCCGTACTCCGGCGTCATGTCGTTGAGGAGGATCGGCGTGAACCAGATGGCGGTCATGCCGAGGTCGTCGAGGTAGCCGAGCCGCTGGCGGACGCCTTCGAAGTCGCCCCCGTGGCGGCCGTTGGGGTCGGAGCGGTCGGCAGCCTCGCGGAGGCCGGGCACGGTGTCGTTGCTCGGGTCGCCGTTGGCAAAGCGATCCGGCATCATGAGGTAGATGACGTCCTCCGATGAGAAGCCCTGCGCGTAGGAGCCCGGCGCGCGCGTCCGCTCCCTCAGCTCGTACGCCAACTCCCGCTCGCCGATGGAGGTCTGGAGCGTGAACTGAAGCGTACCCGGCTGGGCCTCGGGCGTGATGGTCAGCTCCAGAAAGAGGTAGTTCGGGCTGTCGACCGAGACCACGCGGTCGAGCGTGACGCCGGGCGTCTCCGCCAGCGTAGCACGCGAGAAGCCCACGTCCACTCCGTAGAGCATGATCTGAAGCTCGGGATGGTGCATCCCCGCCCACCAGAACGCAGGCTCGACCCGGTCGACGGAGAACGGTGGCGCGTTGGCGCGCTGGGCGCTGGCGACGCTCGTCGCCAGCGGGGCGAGGAGAACAGCGAGGAGGACGAATCGGCGCACAGTACGGCGGGGCGGGACCGCAAGAAACGACGGGCTGTGACGAGAGGTACGCCCTTCCACTCCTGCCTCTCATCCATGCGCGCTGCTCTCCTCACTCTCCTGCTCCCGCTGGCGGCCTGCGCCTCCGGCGACCCCGACGCCGTCGCCGAGCCGACCAGCACGGTCACTGTCGCCTACGAGGGCATGCTGGCCGACGGGACCGTGTTCGACGCGAACGACCGGGCGACATTCAGCCTGCGCCAAGTCGTTCCCGGCTTCCGGTCGAACATCACCGGCATGCAGGTCGGCGAGACGAAGACCTTCCA
>JBCDLV010000519.1:0-1925 GCA_038744895.1 Bacteroidota bacterium
GAGGCGGGGATGCTCGACCTGGAGGCCCACCCCTTCGATATCCGCCAGTGCGTCGAGGAGGCGCTCGACCTCGTGGCCCAACCCGCCGCTGAGAAAGGCGTCGAGTTGGCCTACCTGATCGAAGACGGCGTCCCTGCGATTGTGCAGAGCGACGTCACGCGCGTCCGCCAGGTCCTCGTCAACTTGCTCTCGAACGCCGTCAAGTTCACGCCGGACGGGAGCGTGTGCGTCCGGGTCTCCTCGGAGTCGAGAGACGTGACCACGGGCTCGCTCGCCACGGTCTATTTCGCTGTTGAGGACACCGGCATCGGTATCGCAGACGACAAGCTGGATGCCATCTTCGAGTCGTTCTCCCAGGCGGACGCGTCCACGACGCGCCGCTTCGGCGGGACGGGCCTGGGCCTCACCATCTGTCGCCGTCTCGTGACCATGATGGGAGGCGCGCTCGATGTCGAGAGCCAGCCCGGCGCCGGATCGACGTTCCGGTTCTCCATCCAGGCCGAGGTGGCACCGAGCGAGCGCCGCGTCTTCCTCCGCCGCGACCAGCCCGAGTTGGAAGGCCGCCGCGTGCTGATCGTGGACGACAACGACGTCAACCTGGAGATCCTGACCCGCCTGGCGACCCGCTGGCGCATGCCATCCACGCAGGTCCGGTCGGGCCCGCTGGCGCTCGCCGCGGTGGAGACCGCCATCGACGCCGGAGAGCCGTACGACCTCGTGCTTCTGGACATGCAGATGCCTGAGATGGACGGTCTGGAGGTGGCCCGTGGGCTGCGCCGGATCGGTACACGCACGGGCTCCATGCCTGTCATCGTGATGCTCACCTCGATCCACCGGGAAGGGCGGTTCCGGCAGGAGGCGCGCGCCGCGGGCGTGCAGTGGGTCCTCTACAAGCCGACGAAGCCGAGCCAGCTGTACGACACGCTCATCGGAGCCTTCGGGGGCCAGGCGAGCCTCTCATCGGCCGCGCGGGCCGGTGACAAGCCCGCCACGGCCTGGGTGGCCCGCCCGAGAGCGTCGGCCGACGGCGCCAGCGGGCCCGGCGAGGCGTCGCCGCTGCGGATCCTGCTGGCGGAGGACAACGCGGTGAACCAGAAGGTGGCCCTCCGGCTGCTGGGGCGCCTCGGCTACAGTGCGGATGTCGTGGCCGATGGAGCCGAAGCGGTCGAGGCAGTAGCAAGGATGGATGCTCACAACGAGCCGTACGACGTGGTGCTAATGGACGTCCAGATGCCCGTCATGGACGGCCACGAGGCGACCCGCCGGATCCGAACCGCGACGCTGAAGCGCCAGCCGTGGGTGGTGGCGCTCACCGCCAACGCCATGCAGGGCGATCGGGAGGCCTGCCTGGAGGCTGGCGCCGACGACTACCTCGCCAAGCCGGTCCAACTCGACACGATGGGGGAGGCGCTGGAGCGTGCCAACAGCGCCTCCGTTCCGAATCCGACGCCAGCGGAGGCCTAGTCCGCCCCCGCCAGCCCGTGGGCCTCGGCCCAGCGGCGAAGCGCCTCGCGAGTGTCCTGAGAGAGCGTCGGCACGTGAACATGGACGACCACGTACAGGTCGCCGCGCCGAGCGGCTGTTTCGACGCCTTGCCCACGGACGCGCAGACGCGTCCCCGGCTGCGTGCCTGGCTTCACCTTCAGGCGCACCGTCTTGCCGTCAGCGGTCGTGACCTCTCGCGTAGTACCCAGCATGGCATCGAGCGCCGACACCGTTTCCGTGACCACCAGGTCGTCGCCTTCGCGGGTGAACCGGTCGTGCGCGGCCACCTGGAAGGTGATGTACAAGTCGCCGGCCTCGCCGCGCCCAGTGGGGGAGGGCTCGCCGCGACCCGAGAGCTTGATCCTGAACCCGTCGCGCACCCCCTTGGGAATGGAGATGCGGACGGTCTCCCCGGTGAACGGCTGGATCTCGCGGCGGCC
>JBCDLV010000520.1:0-1882 GCA_038744895.1 Bacteroidota bacterium
ATCATCGACTCGATCATGCCCTCCAGGCCCATCCGCATGCCGTCCTCGGGCGAGAAGATCTTGGCGACGCCGTAAGCCTCCAGCTCGGCGATCTCCTCGGGGACGATCACACCGCCGCCGCCGCCGAAGACTCGAATGTGACTCGCGCCCCGCTGGCGGAGGAGGTCCACCATGTATTTGAAGTACTCGACGTGACCGCCCTGGTAGCTGCTGACGGCGATGCCCTGGGCGTCCTCCTCGACGGCCGTCCGCACGACGTCGTCCACGGAGCGGTCGTGGCCCAGATGGATCACCTCGGCGCCCTGCGCCTGGAGGATCCGCCGCATGATGTTGATGGCCGCGTCGTGCCCGTCGAAGAGGGACGCGGCGGTGACGAAGCGAACGGGATGCTGGGTCGAGACGGCCATCACTGGAAGGGCTTCCGGAGATCGAGGAATCTAGGCGGTGAACCCGTCGCGGCCCGGTGAGGTTGCCCGAAGACGCTGTGGTGACGTAAACCTGGGGCGGCCGGACTCGTCACTGCTCTGACTCCTCCTCTGCCATGCGCTTCCTCCCCGTTCTCCTTCTCCTCGCGGCGTGCGCCGACCCCGACCCGCTGGCGACCGACGCAACCGGCACCGACACCGCGACCCCCGATTCTGCGGCCGTCTCCGTGCTCCCAGTCACCGCTGACGAGGCCGCCGCGAGCGCCCTCAGCGTCGGCGATCGCGCGCCTGACTTCGCGCTCCCGAACGCCAGCGGAGGCACGACGCGCCTGAGCGAGCTGCTCCTCGACGGTCCGGTCGTCCTCACCTTCTACCGCGGCGCGTGGTGTCCGTACTGCAACACGCAGCTGCGCGACTACCAGCAGGCGCTCGGTCGGTTCGAGGAGGTCGGCGCGCAGCTGGTGGCCGTCTCGCCGCAGCGTCCGGACAGCTCCATGACCGCAGCGGAGCGCAACGACCTCGCGTTCCCCGTCCTGTCCGACGTAGGCAACACGGTCTCCCAGGACTACGGCCTCGTCTTCCGCGTCGATGACGAGACGCGCCAGCGGTACGCCGCCGTTGGCCTCGACCTGGAGCAGTACAACGGGTCCGAGGGCGCCGCTGGCGGCTGGGCCCTTCCCGTCCCCGCCACGTACGTGATCGACCGAAGTGGGACGGTTCGCGCCGCATTTGTCGAGGCCGACTACACACGGCGAGCCTCCACACGCGACTTGTTCGACGCCTTGAACGCGCTCACCTAGCAGGCGCCCGCTGGCGCGGCGCCCTCAGCCACTCCTTCCATGCGTTCGATGACACTCCGTCTCGCCTGTATTCTCGCCGTCACCGCTGGTGTGGTCGGCTGCGGCAACTCGCTCGCCAAGCCTTCTGCGTCAGAGATTGAGACACGGACGGGGGACGCCACAGCACGCCTGGAGGCCTCCGAGCCTGGGCAGCGGGTCCTCGCGGCGATTAACGCGCATGGCGGGCTCGACGCGTGGTACGGCGGCGGTCCTGTCCGCTGGACGTATGACTATGTGCGTCTCGACAGCCTCGGCGAGCCGACGGGCAACGACATCCACACCGAGCAACTGGTCGACCCGTGGAGTGCGCGTGCCACGCACCTACTCCTGGATGGCTCGACGGACATGTTCGGCTGGAACGGCACGGAGGCCTGGGTCGAACCGGCCGATGCAGAACTCCCTATCGACGCGCGGTTCTGGGCGCTCACGCCGTACTACTTCGTCTCGATGCCCTTTGTCCTCGCCGACCCCGGCGTCCAGCTGGCGGCCGCGCCAGCGGACAGCGTCGAGGGCCGCCCGGTGGATGTGGTGCGGGTCACATTCGAGGCAGGCACGGGAGACGCGCCCGACGACTACTACGACCTGCTCCTCGACCCCGAAACCAACCGTGTCCAGGGC
>JBCDLV010000521.1:0-1878 GCA_038744895.1 Bacteroidota bacterium
AGCCTTCAGGAAGCGGCGCACGCCGCTACCGTAGCTGCCCAGCCACAGCGAGTCCGCGGTCTCGGCGGAGCCCGAGACCCAGTTGCCGTCCTCGGCAGTTCCGGGAAAGACGTTCTGCCCACGAAGGCTGCGAATCACGCCGGGTGTGTCGAGCGGAGCGAATAGGTACGCCTGCCCTGAGACGCGGAACCGCCCGTCCGGCATCGCCACGACCGAGCGAGGTCCGCTTCGCTCCCACGACTCCGCTAGAGGCTCTGCGCCGCTGAGGTCCACGTGAGTCGCGCCCGCGCCGCCGAACGCCCACGCCTCGTCGCCCACGAGTGCGATGCGGCGCGAGGGGATCTCGGAGAGCACTGTCAGGTGCGTGCTCATGATCCGCGCCGCGCCCTCGCCGAAGGTGCCCACCCACAACCCTCCCTCGCGGTCGGTGAGCGTGCTACGGACGTGCGCGCGAAGCAGATAAGGGCCGGTCTCGCCCGTCCGCACGTTCAGCGGGCGGATACCCGCTGACCCGGCCCCATGCGCTGCGCCGTCGTGCCACGCGAGATCGCCCGCTCCGCCCGGAACCCGCGCCGTGCCTGTCACGACGAGCCTCTGGCGGCGCACGTCCAGCCGGAACCGAACAACCCGGTCGTCGTCACTCGCATCCACTAGCCCGACGAAGCGGCTCGGGTCGTCAGAGGCTGCGTCGGGGTAGATCGCGAACGACCCTCTGCCGGGCTCCATCGCGAGGCCTTCGACGGTGAGGCGCTGCGCACGAAAACCGCCAGAGGCCTCTGGCGTGAGCAGGAGCGCGGTCGCTTCCCGAAAGCTGGACACGAGGAGCCGCCCGCCGCCCACATCCAGCACGGGCGCAGAGCTGTGACGTGGGGCGGTGCGAACCGATCGCCAGAGGCCATCCTCGCGCCGCGCAACCGTCGCACGGCCCGAGATCACGAGCCGCCCCTCGGTGTCCGTCGTGAGGTACCCGACGGGCGTGCGCCCGAAGGGTGAGTCCACGACCTCCCAATCGCCGTCCGGCCTCTGGCGGGCGAGACCACCGTTGGTAGCCGCCCAGAACGCGCCGTCAGGCGTCTCGGCAAAGCCGGTGACGTAGGGGTGGGGCAGACCGTCGTCGGTCGAGAACGTGCGGGCACGCGTACCGTCCCATCGCACTGCCCCGGCGTCGGTGCCCATCCACACGAAGCCCCACCGGTCCTGGTGCAGCGCCAGCACGTAGTCCGAGGGCACCCCGTCCGCGCGCGTGACGCGTTCGGAGACAGGCTGTGCCCGGGTGGCCGAGACCACCGTGACGAGGGCGAAAACGAGGACCGCGAGGCGCACAGGGGGACACACGAGGCAGATGAATCGGCACGGTCTCGCTCAGGAGCCCGACAGGTTAACCGCCGCAGTCTGTCTCTCGCGACCTCGCCAGACGATCCGACGGTCCTTTGCTCCAGAGACCTCGACCCGAGATCTCGACCGGCGGCGCACGACCGTCTCACGACCCGGTGGCCGTGGGCTGCTGTTCACTGGCCGGCTCGCTCGCGGGTTGCCGTGTCCAACCGAGAGCGGAAACGGGCACGCGGCGGGTGGTCTGACGGTATCCCGGTGGCCAAGAACCCGGACGGTCGTCGCGAATTCTGGTCCCTTCCGTCCGCCGCTGCCATGCGCTTTGTCCTGCTTCTCCTGCTCGCCCTTCCCGCCAGCGGGCAGTCGCTGACCGGCCGCGTCGTGGACGCCGTGACCCAGGAGCCGCTCCTCGGCGCCAACGTGGCCGTGCTCGGCCCCGACGATGCCCTGCTGGCGGGCGCCGCGGTGGACCTGGACGGCGCGTTCGCCATCGACGGGCTGGCGCCCGGCGCGTACCGCGTGCGCGCCTCGTTCGTGGGGTACGAC
>JBCDLV010000522.1:0-1877 GCA_038744895.1 Bacteroidota bacterium
CGGACGCGGCGAGCACAGCGGCTCCCGCTGGTGGTGCTGGCCGTCGGCCGCGCGGTCGCGCTGGGACTGGCGGTCTCGCTCGTGGCCCTGTTCTTCTACCGCGAGTTCTCGTTCTCGCGGCTCCACGTGATGCTGTTCGCAGGCATCGCGTCGGTCCTCCTGGTCGGGCTCCGCCTCGGCATCTACGTCGTGCTGCGGCGAGGCCGCCAGCGGGGCCGAAACGTGCGGCGGGTCGTCATCGTGGGAGCGGGCAAAGCGGGGCAGCGGCTGGCGCTGGCGTTCCGCCACTATCCATGGATGGGGTTCGAGGTGCTCGGCTTTCTGGACGACCGAACAGACGTCGCCCCCGAGCCCAACGCGCTCTACCCGGAGCCGCCAGAGCCGCCCCACCTGCTGGGCCGGGTCGACGACATCGAGGACGTGCTCGGCCACTTCGAGGGCGGCGTCGACCTGGTCTACGCGGCGCTTCCCTTGTCGGCGTCGACCAAGATCGAGCAGGTGGCCCGCGCGTGCGCTCGCCACACGGCCCACCTCGCGCTCGTCCCGGACCTGCTCGGCCTCGATCTCTTGAACAGCCGCGTGAGCGATGTGGACGGGCTGCCGGTGATCCACCTGCTCGACGAGGCCCCGCTCGACCTTCGCCAGGTGGCCAAGCGCGTGGGCGACGTCGGGTTCTCGCTGGCGGCCCTGATCCTGCTGGCGCCGCTGCTGGCGATCATCGCGGTCGCGGTCAAGCTATCGTCGCCCGGCCCCGTGCTCTATCGCCAGACGCGCACCACGCTCAACGGGCAGCCCTTCGAGATCCTCAAGTTCCGGTCGATGCCCGTCAACGCGGAGGCCTCCACGGGCGCCGTGTGGTCGTCTCATGGCGACTCCCGGGCGACACGCGTCGGCAGCTTCCTGCGCCGGACCAGCCTCGACGAGCTCCCCCAGTTCTGGAACGTGCTCATGGGCGACATGTCCGTCGTCGGCCCCCGTCCGGAGCGGCCCTCTCTGATCGAGGGCTTCAAGGACCAGATTCCGGGCTACATGCTGCGTCACAAGACCAAGGCCGGCATCACGGGCTGGGCGCAGGTCCATGGCTGGCGCGGCGACACGAGCCTGACCAAGCGCATCGAGTACGACCTGTACTACATCCAGAACTGGTCGCTCTGGCTCGACCTCAAGATCGTGGTGATGACGGTGTTCAAGGGGTTCGTCCACGAGAACGCGCATTGACTGAGCGGAGGGCGTCCGCCAGCGGGGCGTGACCTCTGATCGAGCGAGGCGTCGCACGGAGGGGCACTCTCTCCTGGTCCCATGACTCGCGCCCTCCTCCTCGTCACGCTCGGACTACTCACGGCGTGCAGCCACTCCCCGTCGGTTCTCGTGCCGGCACTGCCCTCGTTGCTTCCATCCGACGCGCTCTACGAGCCTCCGGTCTCGTCGGCCTTCGAGATTCTGGAGTTCACGGTCGTGGACGCTGACCGTGTCGGCGGGGCGCGGGCCATTCCGATTGCCGTCCGTGTCCCCACCGACGTCGAGGGGCCGCGCCCAGTCGTGGTGTGGAGCCACGGCGGGGGCGATGGCAAGACGAACCCGCTCCGCAGCGGCCCCGCGTGGGGGGACGCCCTCGCCGAGGCCGGCTACGTCGTAGCGAGTGTCGCGATCACGCCTCGTCCTCGCGGACAGGTGCGGGCGCTCTGCCGGCACGTCGGCTACAGCTCGCGGGATGCGTGCCGAGCAAACTTCCGGAGCGTCAAGTACGACCGCCAGCACGACCTAAGCGCAGTGATCGACTGGGTCGAAGAGATGTCGACCGATCCTGCGTGGGCGGACCGGATCGATCCCTCTCGCATCGTAGTCGGCGGGCACTCGGCAGGATCCGGCGGGGCAGC
>JBCDLV010000523.1:0-1865 GCA_038744895.1 Bacteroidota bacterium
GGGGCACCCACTGTACCCTACCAGACATGACTGAGATCTTGCCCGAGGCCGCCGGCGCGGCCCCCGAGGGCACTCGCCAGGCCGCCGTCCTCGTCGACTACCAGAACCTGCACCACTACCTGAGGAGCCGGATCGCTCGCGAGGGCTCCACGGCCGACCTGGCTGGCCAGCTGTTCAAGGCGCTCCGCGACCGGCTCGCCGAGGACGACACACGCCTGGTCCGAGGGCGCGCCTATGCCGATTTCGGCGGTCTCGACGACCACTCTCGTCACGTCCAGCGGAGCCTCTACCTGCACGCCATCGAGCCTGTCTACGTGCCGGCCACGATGCACCGAAACACGACGGACCTCCAGCTCGCCGTCGACGCTGTCGAGATGCGCGGGCGCAATCCCGAAGTCTCGACGTACGTGCTTCTGGCAGGCGACCGGGACTATGCGCCCGTGGTGACGGCCCTCATCGCACACGGGAAGCGCGTGATCGTCGTCGGATTCAAAGAGCACCTCTCGCCGCACCTTCTGGAGCACACCGACGGAGGCGAGCACTGGGACGCGGGCGCACTGCTGCCATCCGGGGCCCTCGAACCTGAAGTCGAAGTCGGCGCTCCGATCAAGACGACGGACTTTGCCGAGACCCAGGACCCGCAGTACGAGATCGACTACGACGCCCTGGAGGTGATCGAGAAGTTCTTCGGTCAGTACGAGGAGATCTACCTCACGCCGCTTCTCCGTCGCCTCTCCGACGAGATCGGCGAGGTCGACGGCCACGATCCGAAGTCGCTCGTGGCGGACCTAGAGGAATGCGGAGCGGTCCGCCTGGAGCGGCGCAAGGGGATGCCGTACGATTACACGGTGCTCCTGGTCAACAGCAGCCACCCGGCTGTGACGGAGGTCCGCGAGGAGATCCACGGAGCCACCGTCGAGGCCGCAGACGACGGTCTCCCCTTCGAGGACGCCGCCGAGATTTGAGCGCGAGCAGGTGGGTCCGACACAGACACCCGCCTGCGCACAGCACGTGAGACGAAGACCTCACGCATCACGAACCGCGCGCCGATCACGTCGCATCCCCGCGCGCTCGCGGGCGTAGGCGGCGCCACGCTACGCTCCAGTTATGGATTCCATCGACACCCTCCCGACGACCGCTGGCGCGACCGTCGACGACCTCGCCGCGCTCACGCCTCGACAGATCGTATCTGAACTGGACCGGTTCGTAGTCGGCCAGGACGATGCCAAGCGATCCGTCGCGATCGCCCTGCGCAACCGCTGGCGCCGGCTGCACGCCGACCCGGCGCTGCGCGACGAGATCACGCCGGCCAACATCATCATGATCGGGCCGACGGGCGTCGGCAAAACCGAGATCGCTCGCCGGCTGGCGAAGCTGACCGGCGCCCCGTTCATCAAGGTTGAAGCCACCAAGTTCACCGAGGTCGGCTACGTGGGCCGTGACGTCGAGAGCATGGTCCGCGACCTCGTCGACCTCGCCGTGGCCGATGCTCGCGAGGCCCAGGCCGCGCGCGTCCAAGAGCCTGCGCGGGAACGTGCCGAGGATCGCCTGCTGGACATTCTCGTTCCGTCCTCGAAGCCCAAAACGCCAGCGATTCCAGGCCTTGGGTTCCCGCTCGGCGGCCAGCAGCAGGCGCAGCCCGAGGTTCCGTCCGAGGAAGAGGACCTGCGCCAGCGGACCCGCGAGAAGTTTCGCGAGCGCCTCCACGACGGCAAGCTCGACGACCGCGAGGTCGAGATCGACGTGTCGCTGGACCGCACCACCAACCTCCAGATGTTCGGCCCGATGGGGCTGGAGGAGATGGGCATCAACCTCCAAGAGATGCTCGGCGGGATGGGAAAGAAGCGCCAGAAGCGCCGCGTGAA
>JBCDLV010000524.1:0-1864 GCA_038744895.1 Bacteroidota bacterium
GGCCGCCGTCGAACGCACCGCGCCTCGGGTCCCGGAGGCGGTGGGGAGCGACGCGCTCAGGCAGGTCTCCTGGCTCGCGGCCCGGCCCGCTGGCGTCGCGCTCGCGAGGAGCGCCAGCAGGGCGTGCGCCGGCTCAGCCCCAGCCTTCCCCTCCGGCTCCGGTCGGAGCGCAGAGAGTGGCAGCGGGCGTCAGCACCGGCGGCGGGCCGCCTACAGTTGCGGGGTCAGCTCCGGCATGGGCCGTCGCGAGGACGGCGTGGACCGGATTCCCTTTTCAGCCGCGCGAGGCGCGGCACCTGAGGCGGGGTGAAAGAGCGAGCCGCAAGGTAGCGGCCCTCCGGTGGCCGCGCGGAAGGGCGACTCCCTATTCCGTGTTGAGATATGACTCACTCCAACTCGGTGCCCTGGCTCTACAGCGTCACGGTCTCCCCCCGTGCCGGCGCCGAGACCTCCGCCGCCACGCCAGCGGTGCCGAACGCGTCTGCTAGCTTGGCCTGGCGCTCGGGGTCGCCGTGGACGAGCCACACGTTCTGAAGGCGGTCTGGGTCCAGCGCGCCGACGAAGTCGACCAGGCCGGGCTCGTCGGCGTGGGCCGAGAACGTGTTCATGACCTCGACCTGCGCGCGGAGCGGATGCGGCGTGCCGAAGATCTTGACCTCGGGCCTCCGCTCGACGATCCGCTTGCCGAGCGTGTGCTCGGCCTGGTATCCCACGATCAGAACGGTGTTCTTGGGACTCTCGACCGTGTTGCGCAGGTGGTGCAGAATGCGCCCCGCCTCGGCCATCCCGCTGGCGGAGATCACGACGAACGGGACCGTCATGCCGTTGAGCTCCTTCGACCGCCGCGCCTCGCGGACGTACTCCAGACGCTCAAACCCGAATGGGTTAGGGTCGGTCAGCATGTACTCCAGCAGGTCCTCGTCGTAGCACTCGGGGTGCGTCTGGAACACCGCCGTCGCGTTGACCGCCAGCGGGCTGTCCACGAACACCGGGATGTGCGGAATCCGGTCCTCGTTCCAGAGTTGGTCCAGGTTGTGGACGAGCTCCTGCGTCCGCCCCACGGCGAACGCGGGGATCACGACGCGCCCGCCGCGCGCAGCCGTCTCCGTCACGATCTGCGCCAGCCGCTCCTTGGCCTGGTCCACAGGCTCGTGCCGGCGGCCGCCGTAGGTGCTCTCGCAGATCAGCCAGTCGACAGGCGGAAGCGGCTGCGGATCGCGCAGGATGGGACGGCCGGGATTGCCGAGGTCGCCCGTGAATCCGAGTCGCGTGCCGCCGGGCAAGTCTAGCGTCATCGACGCCGACCCGAGGATGTGTCCCGCGTCGCGGTAGACGATGGGGACGCCGCCCGGCGCGTGGAAGGTGCGGTCGTACGGGACCCCGTGGAAGCACGACAGGATGCCGTCGGTGTCCTCCTTGCCGTAGAGCGGCTCGATAGCGGGCTGGCCCTTCTTGCGGATCTTCCGGTTGTAGAAGTCGGCGTCGGACTCCTGGATGTGGGCGCTGTCTCGCAGCATGATCGCGCAGAGGTCGCGCGTGGCGTGCGTCGCGTAGACCGTTCCGCGGAAGCCGTCGCGCCACAGCTTCGGCAAGAGCCCAGCGTGGTCGATGTGAGCGTGCGACAGGAGTACTGCATCCACCGAGGCCGGGTCGCACGGCCACTCCCCGTTCCGCTGGCGCGCCTCGTCCCGACGGCCCTGGTGGAGGCCACAGTCCAGGAAGAGGCGCGTCCCGTCGTCGAGCTCCAGAAAATGAAGCGATCCGGTGACGGTCTGGGCGGCGCCCCAGAAGGTGAGCGTCATGTCGCGGGGAAAAGGCGGGAAACGGGAAGGGGTGGAAGATCAGGCAGCGCTTCGATGCTCAC
>JBCDLV010000525.1:0-1863 GCA_038744895.1 Bacteroidota bacterium
GAGAACTCCTCGAAGTTCTCGACGATCTCGGACACTGGCCGGTCGTTGACCTTGCGCATCTCGGTGGATACCGGGCGGCGTGGGAGTCCGACCGTATCGAGGATGGAATCGACGGTCTGCTGGTGTGCAGTGGCGTCGAGCAGGTCGCGCTCGTAGACGACCTCGTGGAAGTCGATTCCGGCGTCCGTCAGGGCGTCTCGCTCAGCGGCTTCGTTCTCGACCCGACGTTGCACCTGGCACTCCAGGTCAGCCCGTTGGATCGACAGCGTCAGGTCGATCGGAGCGTCGTCGAATCGGTGGTACTTGCCCCGTTCCTGGGCCACCAGGTTCGAGAGCGCATGCCGGATTCGATCGGCTCGTCTGAGGTACACGACCTGCCACCCGTCGGCATCGAGGGCGCGGAGGAACCCTGCCGGAGACACAGGCTCCATCCCCACGTTGGCGCGGTCTCGCGTGAGGTGATACACCTTGACGTGACACACGAAGTGCCCCGCGTCGCTCAGGCGCGCCGGGGTCCTCGCGAGCCCCTTCACGTAGTCCACGGGGCGCTCCACGAACAGGCGCCACTGCCGGAGCACCTCGCCGTTCTGCCGGAAGTGACCTGTCGACGCCAGCAGGCTTTCGAGGAGCGTGCTGCCCGTGCGCCCCTGCGCGAAGAGGAGGGTGCGAACGGACCCCTCGGCCGTGTCGATGCGCGCCGCCTCATAGGCCTTCGCTTCGAGCCTCCGCTGGCGCGTCGTCGGTTGTGCTGGCATCAGAACGTGGAGGGCATGTCAGCGCGCACGATACCAAGCGCGCCGAGGCCCGACCCTTTGAGACATGTGCATCTATCGGGGAATGCCCGGATCGCTCAGCCATCATTGCCGAGAGGTGTCTGGCAGACGCGACCCGCTGGCGCTGTATTTCCTGGACCGTGTAGGTGCATGCCGACATTGGCCGGGCTGGCGCAGCGGTCCACCCACAGGACCGTTGATGCTCACACGCCACGCCTCCGGTTCATGCTTACAAGTCTGGGTTTGCTTCTCACGCCCGAGCTCATGCTCGGTCTCGTCGTCGGCGCCGTCGGGATCTTCGCGATCCGCGTGCTTGGGTCGTCAGGCGATACGAACGAGTAGCCTCGCAGGGGCTGCATCTGCTCGTCAGATCGCCAGCCGGACCACACTGACGGAGGACGTCGGGTCGCGCGATGAGGGATCGCCGTAATGCGCCTGGTTGATCTCCCGGATGGTCCGCGAAGCGTCCGCGAGGGTCACGTCCCGCTGGCGCGCCCGCTGGCGCACGCGGTCGTTGGCGCGTGAGACGGCGTCCTCGATGTGCCGCTTGTGCTTGTCGATGTAGTCCTCGGGCGATGCGAACAACACGAGGCCGTGCCGCGTGGGGCCACGCTCGGCGCGGAGCGATCCGACCCGCGCGTTTCGCTTGCGGGGATAGCTGGTGAGCGCCCACTCATGATGGAACGCCTCGGTCCATCCATCGTCAGGCGTCTGCGACAGACGGAGCACGATCGACGTGATGCTGTCTCCCGATTGCGAGGTGCTGATGGCGTCTTCGTAGATGCCCGAGATGTGGATGGGCGGAGATGGCATGGCCGTGCGTGTGGTGGAGCGGTAAGGTCGGAGCCATGTCACCCATGTGCACCAACGTTAGGGGCTCAAACGGCCCGCACGGATCAATCCTCGGGAAACCATCAGCGAGTCCGGAGACCAGGGATCGCGAGTGCAGTCAGCCGCGGGCACCTCCTGAGCGCCGGGCGGGGGAGGGGGGCGTCGGCGGAGCCCGCCGGACCTCCGTCAGTGTTTCCTCGTCGTCGGCGACGTAGACGGCGGCATAGCCCCAGCGGAGCGCAGACTGCGCAGCGTCCTC
>JBCDLV010000526.1:0-1862 GCA_038744895.1 Bacteroidota bacterium
ACGAGAAGCTGATCGGGAAGCGCGATTTTGAGAGCCAGGCCCACGTGCTGGCGACCGCCAGCCGCGCCATGCGCCAGGTGCTGGTGAGCTATGCCGAAGCGAAGAGCGCTCAGAAGCGAGGCGGTGGACAGGCGGCCCTCCCGCTCAACGAGGAGGTCGCCGGCGAGCTTCTGACCGATGACCAGGCCGACGACGTGATCGCGCTCAACGACGCGCTGGAACGGCTGGCCGAGGCCGACGAGCGCGCTGCCCGCATCGTGGAATGCCGCTACTTCGGAGGGCTCTCGGTAGAAGAGACCGCCGAGGCCCTCGAGGTCTCCGAGTCCACCGTGACGCGCGGCTGGCGCGCTGCCCGGGCATGGCTCTACGGAGAGCTACGCGGTGACCTTCCGGACGCCGCATGACGGCTGGCGCACGGGTCTCGCGTAAGGAGAGAGACCTCGCCCCCTGTCATGACCCCGGACCGCTGGACCCGCATCGAACGGCTGTTCACCGAGGCCGCGGCGCTGCCCGAGTCCGAGCGCGCGCCATTCCTCCTATCGAGAACTCAGGCGGATCGCCAGCTGATGGCCGACGTGGAGCGCCTGCTGGCGCTCGACGCCGACGCCGACGCGTACCTGACGGGTCTTGCGGGCGACCTCGTCGCCCACCTGCGCCAGCGGTCGCGTCTCGGCGGACCGGCCGATCCGTGAGAGCAGACCGGCACCGCCGAGTATGTTCGGGGGGCCATTCCTGTCGCTGCCTGTGGCATCGCTGCCCCCTCCTGCCGAGCCTACCGACGAGGTCGAGCGCCTGCTGACGGCGCTCCGCCCGGATGAAGGCGGTGCGGCCGGCCACCTGACGCCCGTCCTGTACGAGGAGCTTCGCGCACTGGCCCGACGCGTGCGCAGGGGGCCGTCGTCTGAGACCGTCAACACGACCGCGCTGGTCCATGAGGCGTACCTCCGCCTGAGCCGGGGCGAGAGCTTCGAGAGCAGGGCCCACTTCCTTGGCGTCGCAGCGAAGGCCATGCGCCACGTGCTGGTGGACCACGCCCGGCGGCGCTCGGCAGAGAAGCGGGGCGGCGATCTCGTCCGCGTGGACCTCGCGGATACGCTGGTGGGCTCCGCTGGCGATGCGCCCGACGAGGGCGTGCTGGCGCTCGACCGCGCCCTCGAACAGCTGGCGCAGGTCGACGCCCGGAAGGCGCGGGTCGTCGAGTGCCGGTTCTTCGGCGATCTCTCGGTCGAGGAGACGGCCGACGTGCTGGGCATCGGGACGGCCACGGTCAAGCGCGACTGGCGCATGGCCCGCGCTTGGCTGTTCCGCGCGCTCCGTGACGAGGGGCACAGCGCCAGCAGGCCTGTCTGATCCCTCGACCACGGGGACTACGTGAGAACGGCATGACCACACCGTCCGACCGCTGGCGCCGGATCGAGGCGCTTTTCGAGGCCGTCCACGCACTGCCTCCCGGCGAGCGTGCCGCCGTTCTCGACCGCGAAGGTGCCGAGGGAGACCTCCGCGCGGAGGTCGAAACGCTTCTCGATGCACACGACGCGGCCGGTGGCTTTCTGATGGGGGATGACCGCGTGGCCGGTGATGCGAGGCTCGCCGACGGGGATCGCCTGGGGCCGTACCGTATCGCCGGTGTCCTCGGCCAAGGGGGCATGGGAACCGTGTACCGCGGCGTCCGAGACGACGGCCAGTTCGAACGCGCGGTGGCCTTGAAGGTGCTTCGGGCGGGACATGGAAACGTCCCGCGGTTCCTCAACGAGCGGCAGATCCTGGCTCGCCTGGACCACCCGGGAATCGCGCGTCTGTACGATGGCGGAGTCACCGCAGAGGGCCAGCCCTACTTCGCGCTCGAACTGGTCGACGGGGAG
>JBCDLV010000527.1:0-1860 GCA_038744895.1 Bacteroidota bacterium
CGCTTGGTGAGGGCGACCGCGCTCGCGCTGGTCTCGGTCGCCAGCTGGCGGCAAAGCGTGTTTGTTTCTTCGTCCAGCACCTCCGGAGCCACCGACCGCGTCACGAGGCCGACCCTGGCCGCCTCGGAGGCGTCGACCAGGTGGCCGCGGAGCAGGAGGTCGCGCGCGGCCGCCTCGCCCAGCTTTCGCACGACGAACACGGCCACGATCGCTGGCACGAACCCGATGCGCGTCTCGGTGAACCCGAGCTTGACACCGTCGGCTGCGAGGGAGATGTCGCAGACGGCCGCCAGCCCGCAGCCGCCAGCGATCGCGTGTCCCTGCACCTTGGCGACGACCGGCTTCGGCAGACGGTAGATCGTCTCGAAGAGGGTCGCCAGGTGCTCCGAGTCAGCGAGGTTGGCCTCGACGCTGGCCGTCGAGAGGGCGTGGAGCGCGGCGAGGTCGGCGCCAGCGGAGAACGCGCGGCCAGACCCGGTGAGGACCACGACGCGCACCGCGTCGTCCGTCGCCGCGTCGGTGAGCGCTTCCGTGAGTCGCGTGACCAACTCCGCCGAGAGGGCGTTGCGGACCTCCGGCCGGTCGAGGGTGAGCGTGCGAACAGGACCGTCGGCGTCGACGCGGAGCATGGGACGAGCGTGGGGTAGGCGTCCGAAGATGCCCGCTGGCGGCGGTCTACGCCAGCCGGGGTACGGGCGACATCACGACTCCACGGAACGACGCGCGTACGGCCGCCTCTCCCCTACGCGCCCGACTCGATCTGCCACTGCCCCTCGCCCGCTGGCGCCTCCACCAGGAACCGATACAGAGGCCACAGCTGCTCCTGCGCGTCGATGGCCGCACGGACCAAGTCGGGGCCCAGATCCTCGGCCTCCTCCCGGGAGATCTTGCGCATCACCCAGACGCCCTTGGCACGTGCGAGGCCGTCGGGAATGGCCTCCAGCGGCTCGTCGAACTCGGGGCGTCCCTCGGGCTTGGTCACCTGCGGCGCGAACGCCAGCCGGTAGCCGGCACCGATCAGGTCGTTCAGGATCGGGAGCGAGGTCTGGGAGTCCGAGACGAGCCGCTGGCGAGCGGGCGGAAATAACCCCTTCGCATAGTCGCCGACGTAGAGGCCCCAGCGAAAGCCATCGGGGTAGACGGCGTGGCTAAGCTGCACGTCGGTCAGCCGCTTCCTAGGCAGCCGGTAGAAGCTCATCCAGAGGTGGCTGTGCGAGCCGCCCGCACCGAAGTCGTTCTTGAGGATGCGACTGAACACGTTGCGCTCGGTCTCGAAGGGCAGGCGGTTGGGGATGACCCAGTTGAGCGTGAGATCGTCGCGGTAGCGCTTGAAGGGTGCCGTGACGGCCCGGTCGAGGACAGCTTTCTCCTCTCGGTAGCGGCCGATGTGGGGCTCGGCGCGAAGCCTCGCAAGGGCTTCGTAGCCCTCGGCCGGGAAGCCCTCGAACGTGAGATCCAACGGCTCCGGGCGGAGAAAGGGCGGATCAGCGGTTGGGATGGGCGGAGCGTCCGCAGTCACAGTCGTCGCATGGGAAGGCTGGAGCCTACCGGGTGTCCTGCGCAGGGTTCTACCCTCATCTGTGAAGCCTGCAATCGACCACATCCACGCCAGCAGACAGGGCCACGCTGGCGTCGGCGACTCAAGATCCCGCCAGCGAGAGAGGCCCCTCCGGTGCGACCGCTGGCGAATCCTTACTGCCTCCCGGCCAGCCGCCACAAGGCCACCGGGCGATTCCTGGTTCGGGCGCGAAACCAGGGGGCCGTGACGGTTCGCCGAGACGGATCCCGTACACTGGGTAGTCCCCTCACCATCCCAACGCCTTATGCGCGCTTTCGCACTCTCCCTCGCTGCTGTCGGAC
>JBCDLV010000528.1:0-1856 GCA_038744895.1 Bacteroidota bacterium
ATCATCAGCCACGGGAAGACGCCGATCTCGAAGGCCCACGCGTTGAACAGGTGGAACGAGACGAGGGCGGCGACGGCAAGGACGCGGGTCCTCCGCCAGAAGAGTGCCGGCACCGCCAGCAGGTCGAGCGCCAGCCCGCCCCACGCGAACAGAAGCGGCCACGGCTCCCACCCGAGCAGGACCGCCAGCGGAGAGCCGGCCAGGGTCGGCTCCAGCCACATGCCGATCGGCTCGCCCCGGAGCCAGTCGCCGTTGATCTTGGCGACGGCGGCGGTTGTGTAGACGAGTGCCAGCTGGGTCTGGAATGCCCGAAGGCCCCACGCGGGGATCGCTCCGCGCCACGCCTTCGACTGGCGCCAGCGGTCGAGGGACCACGCGCCGCCCGAGGGCAGCAGGGCGAACAGCGCGGCCAGCACCACCATCAGGTAGATGTGGTTGAGGTAGCGACCCTGCTCCAGGAGGAACACGTAGCCGAGCAGAAGCGCCGTCGCCGTCGCCGCGAGCCGGGTCCGGTAGCCGAGAGCGAGTGCGGCCCCGGCCGCCGCCAGCAGGCCAAACACGACCAGCAGCACGGGATACGACGCAGCCGGTACCCATCCCCAGCCGTAGTACGTCAGCCGGAGGACGGGCTCGACGTAGTAGGCCCAGATCCAGTCGTGATACACGTAGCGCCCCACCTCAACCACGACCGTCACGCCGAACGCCATGCGGGCCACGGCCAACGAGGCCCCGCTGACGGGCTGAAGCAGGGCAGAGCGCAATCCGGAGAGCACGGCGGAACGGTGTGGTGGGGGACCGCCCGCTGGCGGCCGAGGTCGGCGTGCACCCTGTGGGCCGCCAGCGGGGAGGGCGAGGTCACGCTTTTGCAGAACGTCTGCAGCGCTTTCACCGATCGGGCACGGCATCCGTACCGCTGGCGGGTCTAGAGAAGGTCTGATTCCTCTGCGTCCATGACAGACCTCACGCGCCTCCCGTCCTCGACCCTCGACCGCTTCGACGACCGCGTCGCCCAATGGATGCGCCGCTACGGCGTCCGCACGCTGCGCTACGCGATCGGGGTCGTGTTCCTGTGGTTCGGTGCGCTGAAGCTCGTGCCCGGGCTCAGCCCGGCGGAGGACCTCGTCAAGGCGACCGTGTACTTCGTCGACCCGGACGCGTTTTACCCCGTGCTGGCGGTCTGGGAGGTCCTGATCGGGCTCCTGCTCCTGATCCGACCGGCGGTGCGCGGCGCGCTCTTCCTGCTGGCGCTCCAGATGCCAGGCACGTTCCTGCCGTTCGTCATCCTACCCGAGGTATGCTTCTCCCAGTGGCCGATGACCTCGCCGCTCGACGTGTTCGCCCTCACCATGGAGGGGCAGTACATCGTCAAGAACATCGTCCTGATCGCGGCTGGTCTCGTCGTGGGCGGGACCGTGCGGCGAGAGTCCAGCGCCGAGCAGCGGCTCTAGCGCCCGGCGCTACGGCTCGTGGCGGGCGAACATCCCCGTGTGATCGTCGAAGTCGCTGTCGCGTGTGGTCGGGGCAAACCGAACGTCGGTGAGTGTGCCCCTCGCTTTGGGCAGCCCCGATGCCGAGTCGAACGAGCGGAATCCTTCCTGGAGTACGACCGCGCCAGATTCGCCCTCGATGGTCTGCTCGCCATCGTAGATCATCAGGGTCTCCGGCGTGTGCCCGCCATCGGGGTTGAACGCCGGGTACGAGACCACGTAGCGGACGCCCTGGACACGGTTGGTTTCGGGGTCGAGGAGCAGGTCGTAGTAGTCGTCGGGCGCGTCTCCCGTGCCTGCCTCGAATGTGACCCGCACCACATCCACCGGGCGGCCCTCGACGCTGTCCGCTGGCGCGGCCGCCAGCTG
>JBCDLV010000529.1:0-1852 GCA_038744895.1 Bacteroidota bacterium
CTCGAGGCGGAAGCGCCAGATGCGGTAGCCGTCTTGGCCCACGTCGTCCCAGTAGTCGGTCACGCGGTAGAGGCCGTCGTAGCGGTAGCCCGCCTCGGGGGGCGCGAAGACGCGCGCGCCGACGCCGCGGCTGACGCGGACGGGCAGCCCGCGCCGGGCGCTGACGGCCAGGGCGAGGTTGCCGCGCGTGAGGGTCTGGTCGGCGATCTGGCGGCCGGTCCGCGGGTGGCGCCCGCCGGAGCCGGTGTAGACCACCTCGGCGCCGCGGTCCTCGTCGTCGACGAAGGCGCAGTTGAGGATGATCGACTTCGCGCCCTCGGCCTGGGTGCCCCAGATGCCCGCGCGGCGGGGCCGGTGGACGCCCGCCTCGGAGAGGGCGACGCGGTCGGCGAAGCGCGCCCCGAGGCGAACGCCGGGCGGGTGGCCGAATTCCGTCATGGACTCTTCGCTCCGTGAGCGGCCTCGTACTGCGCGTTGTGGTACCGGAGGTGCTCTGGATCCACCCGATGGTCAGGGTGCAGCCGCAGTGTTCCTCGCCGGCCGACCAGCGCTCCGTCGTCGGCGACAGAGAAGGCGTACAGGTCGAACGCAGCGTGGTCGGTCGGACAGAGACAGAGGACGTTGTCGAGACTGTCAGGGCCGTCGTGGGGTCGCCCAAGAGGCCGAATGTGAGCCGCCTCGGCGTAAGGCCCGGTCGGGGTCTCGATCCGCTCGCCACAGATCTGGCACCGGAAGTCGTAGAGGCGCTTGACCTCTCGGGTCACGCGCGTGTCTCGGATCACGCGTGTTACGATGGACGTCGACCGATCAGGAGGCGAGGCGTCAAACAAGTTCGGAGCCTCCGCGACTCGACGGGTCTCTTCCACCTCGGGGTTGCGGATCGCTTCGAGGCGGAACCGCCAGATGCGGAAGCCATCCTTACCGGTATCGGCCCAGTAATCGGCGACTCGATGCAGTCCGTCGTAACGATACCCTGCCTCGGGGCCGTCGTGGACGTCGCGATGTGAGCCCCGGATCACACGGACAGGCAGGCCGAGTCGGAGACTCGTGACGAGCGCGAGATTCGTGCGTGAGAGCGTCTGGTCGGCGACCTGCCGCTTCGTCTGCCGGTCGTTGCCGCCGGCGCCCGTGTAGATGATGACGTCGCCGAGATCTTCGTCGTCGACGTAGCCCCCGTTGAGAACGATGGATTCAGCCCCCTCTTGAGCGCGTCCGCAGATGCCGGCCTGAGGAGGACGGTGGACCTTGGAGTCGGCGAGCTCGCGTCGGTCTTCGAAAAGCGACCCGGGTGGATACCCGGGGACGTGGCCGAAGTGCGGCGCCCGGCTCATGCCACGCGGCGGCGACCGATCACCCACCCGATCGCAGCGCCGAGGGGCACCGCGATCAGCACTGCGGCCATCCCCATCGGCGTCGCGAGGAGCACGAACTGCGCGATGAGCGTCGGCGAGGCCCCGCCCCGCTCGGCGAAGAACGCACCACCGGTCGCAGCCTCGTAGAGGACGAGGGCAAGCACCGCCGCGACGACCAGCAGGATGCCGGAGAGCGCCCCGAGGAGGGACGAGCGGACCACGGTCGCGCGCGGGCGTGCCGCGGTCACAGCCGCTCCTTGCGCTCGAGGTACAGCGCCCGGCTGAGCATCACCGCCGCCTGCGCCGTTTGGTCGGTGAACCAGTAGTTGACGCCCGCGCCCACGGCCGCGCCCGCGATGGGGATCATCTGGCCCAGCTTGGCCGCGCCGAGGTTCTTGGCGATCTCGCGCGGCACGTGCCCGAGCTGCTCGCGGAGCGTGCCCTGCGCCTTGCGGCCCCGGTAGCCGCCCCCGTCGATGGCCGCCGCCGCCACGGCCAGC
>JBCDLV010000530.1:0-1849 GCA_038744895.1 Bacteroidota bacterium
AAGGAGACCGTGCTGGCGTCCAACAACTCCAACTTCGTCCCGGCGCCAGCGGGCCAGCCCGTGCTGATCTCGTTCGACGATGCCGAGACGCTCTTCCACGAGTTCGGCCACGCCCTGCACTACCTGGCCTCGGAGGTGGCCTACCCGACGCTCAACGGCGGCGTGCGCGACTACATCGAGTTCCAGTCGCAGCTCCTGGAGCGGTGGCTACTCACGGACCCGGTGATCGAACGGTACCTCGTCCACGCCGAGACGGGTGAGCCGATGCCTGCGACGCTGGTCGAGAAGATCCGCCGCGCGTCTACGTTCAACCAGGGCTTCGCGACGACCGAGTACCTGGCGTGCGCGCTCATCGACCTGCGCCTGCACACGCTCGACGAGTACGAGGGCCTCGACCCGGCCGCGTTCGAGCGCGAGACGCTGGCCGAGCTGGGCATGCCGTCCGAGCTCGTGATGCGGCACCGGACGCCCCACTTCGGACACGTGTTCTCGGGTGAGGGCTATGCGACGGGCTACTACGGCTACCTCTGGGCCGACGTGCTCACGAGTGATGCTGCCGAAGCCTTCGCCGAGGCGCCGGGCGGCTTCTACGACGCCGAGTTGGCCGACCGCCTCGTGCGCACCCTGTTCGCGCCCCGCAACGCCATCGACCCGGCCGAGGCCTACCGCCTGTTCCGCGGCCGCGACGCCGACATCGCCCCGCTCATGCGCGACCGCGGCTTCCCCGTCCCCGCTGGCGAGTAGCGGCTCGGTATCCCGGCCGGCCGAGGCCCTGCTGGCGCCAGCAGGACGCGTCTTGACCAGGCGACCGCCGACTCCAGACAGGTGCCCGCTGGCGTGGACCCCCGCGCCAGCGGAGCGGGTTCGGACCGCCCGCTTTCGAGATCCATGCCGCGCACGCTCGTCTTCGACGTCAACGAAACGCTCCTCGACCTCGGCGCCCTCGACGAGGACATCGAGCGGATCACGGGAGCGCCGCCGCGACGATGGTTCCTGGAGCTCCAGCGCCTCTGGCTCGTCGCCACGGCCACCGGGTATTACGAGGATTTTCCGACCCTCATCGGGCGTGCCCTGCGAAGCGTGTCCGCTGGCGAGATCGCCGACGCCGACGTGCAGCACATCCTCGATGGCGTGGTGGCACTGCCCGCGCACCCCGAGGTGCCCGATGCGCTGCGGCGGCTCCGCGAGGCGGGCCACCGGCTGGCGGTGCTGACCAACGGGACGCTCGGCGCCGTCCGCCAGCAGCTGGACCACGCGGGCCTCTCCGACCTCCTCGACGACGCCTTCTCGGCCGACGAGGTCCGCCGCTACAAGCCGGCGCCGCAGCCCTACCTCCATGCTGCCGCCCGACTCGGCGAGGCGCCAGCGGACTTGACACTCGTCGCGGCGCACGCGTGGGACATCTACGGCGCGCACCAGGCCGGATTCCGGACAGCGTTCGTGGCCCGTCCCGGGGCGTCACTCGTGCCGGGCTGGCCCGCGCCGGACGTGCAGGGCGCCGACCTCGACGCCGTGGCCGACGCGCTCTTGCGCTCCCCGTAGGCTTCCCCCGCTGGCGCCCCGGCACGGTTCGAGGGAGTGTGGGGTGCCGACTCACGAGCGACTGCCCGGTCGCCAGCGGGCCCCTCAGCGGACTCTGAGCAGGGTGACCTCGAACGTCAGCGTGTCCGTGGGCGAGATGCCACTGCCGGGCGGCGGGTTGTCGCCGTAGCCCTCGTCCGGCGGGACCTGGAAGGTCTTCGTCTCGCCGACCTGCATGCCGGTGATGTTCGACCGGAAGCCGGGAACGACTTGGCGCAGGCTGAATGTCGCCCGGTCGTTCGCGTCGAACACGGTCCCGTCGGCCAGC
>JBCDLV010000531.1:0-1837 GCA_038744895.1 Bacteroidota bacterium
CCGCGCCACGCGGCCTCGGCCCGCCGCACGTCCGGGTGCTCGACGACGGCCGCGAGCGTCTGGCGGAGTCGGTCCGCCAGCCCATCGGCGACGCGGGTGGCTGCCCCTCGGTCGATCTCGCCAGCAGGCTCGGATGCAGCCTCGACCAGGGCAGAGAGCGCGGGATTCTTGGGAGTCGACGGTGGTGCATCTGCGCCTCCCAGATCTACCATCCCGAGGAGTGCGTCCAGGCTCCCGTCGTCGTCAGCCGGACGCCCGCTGGCGCTGCCCGACGTAGGCCGTGCGACGACGGCCGCCGCCAGCTGGTCGGCGCCGTCGATGCCGGTCTCGCGGAGCCGCTCGCGGAGCGCGTCGAGCGTGCCGCCGGGGGCGCCTCGAAGGGCGTGCTGCGCCGCGGTCACGGCCGCCAGCCCCGGCACGCGCTGGGCGATGCCCGCTGGCGTGAAGGCGTCGAGCGCGTCGGCGCTCCAGGCGAGGGTGGTCCGCTCGCCACGGAGACCGGGCACCTGGACCTCCAGGCGTGGCCCGTGCTCGCGCATGCGGTCGGCGAAGGTGTTCGCGTCCACGTCCCAGGCACGAGACTCGCCCTCCCAGCTTTCGACGGGGGCCTGCGGGTCGAGGTCGGAGACCAGGAACAGGCGGAACGCGCCGCCCGGCTCGCGCTCGCGAGCGCCGCCGGTGGAGGCCTCCGACGTCGTGACGTCGGGGTCGGACGTGATCTGGAAGCCGACGAACGAAGAGTCAGACATGGCTAGGGCGCAACCGTCCGCCCCGACATGGGGCCGACTCTACCTCTACACACCGGAAACACACGTGGCCTTGGTCACGCGCCAGCGGTTCCTAGAGGGCCGTCCGCGACGCCAGCTGCGCACGCTGCGTCCGGGCGGGCAGGGCGGTGTTGAAGACGGGCCGGTTGGGAAGCAGGATGGCGAGCTCGAGGGCTGCGGCAGACCGCTGGCGCTGCGTGCCGCGGAGCAGCGCGTCGCGAGCCGAGACCGCGTCGATGGGCGATCCCAGCAAGTGCCGCACCCCCTTCGTGAACGTTCCCTGCTCAGCGCTCCACCACGCCGCGATGCGGTCACGGTCCGGCCAGGGGAGAGTGTCGTCAGCGTCCATGTCCACGTCGTCGTCGTCCGGGTCGTCCGTGGGACCTGACTCGACATCCTCGGGCGGGTCCCGGTCCAGGTTTAGGTCCACGAGGTCCGCACCCGTGATCAGAGAGAACGCGTCGCCCGCCAGCCGAGCTGTGGACAGGTCCTCGAACCGGTCGATCAGCCAGGGAATGGCCGCGGGGTCGCCGAGGATGCCGGTTGCCATGATGGCATCCCGCTGGCGGTCGTCCTGGCCCATCAGGTGCCGTACGAGGTCCTGGGCATCGGGTACTTCGAGCCTGCGAACGACGACGTCCAGCGCGTCGCCTGTGCGCGGCGCATGGGTGCGGATGCCGTCCAGTAGAGCGAGCACAGCATCATGGTCCCCCATGCGGCCACCGGACCACGCTGCCAGGAACGCCTCGTCTGAGGTTGCCGACTCACGGTGCCCTTCCAGGGTGCGGAGAAGATCCGTCCGCCCGAGGAGGCCCGCCGCACGGAGCGCTATGCGCCGAAGCGAGCCGTCATCGTCGTCGAGGGCCTTCGGGAGCAAAGGCCCCACGTCTTCTCGAAGGGCCAGAGCGGCCCGAAGTCCCAGATGGCGCTGGTGGGTGCCGGACGCGCGGATCAAGTGCTCGCGGGGCGCGGTTGTGCTCGCGGGGGGAAGCCAACTCAGCGCGGAGACAAAGGCCTGGGCGTGATCGTCGGACGCCTCGGTGAGGGCCAGCGCCTGCGCATAGAGATCG
>JBCDLV010000532.1:0-1830 GCA_038744895.1 Bacteroidota bacterium
GAGTACCTCGACCCCGCCGCTGCCGACGGACTCTTCGGCCGCATCGCTGATGCGGCACGGCCAGGGGCGCGGCTGGCGTACTGGAACGTGCTGGCCGAGCGCCAGCCGTCGCCAGCGCTCCGGTCTCGTCTTCGGCGCCTCAATGATCTATCCGACCGGCTGCACGCCGTCGACCGCGCGCCGTTCTACCGCGCCTTCCACGTCGACGAGGTCGCGTGATGGGGGATCCCACGCCAGCGGTGCTTCCCCCGTGGGCCGCCATCGGTGCCGTCCTGGCAGTCCTCGGGCTGGCCCTTGGCTTGCTCCGCCGCGCCCAGCTTCGGCGCCAGCTGGCGCCCGAGCAGGCACGAAAGGCGCTCCACGTCATCATGAGCGCGGTCGCCCTGGCCCTGCCGTGGCTGTTCGACAGCGCCTGGCCCGTGGTTCTGCTGGCGATGCTGGCCACCGGCGCGATGGTCGCCGTGCGCTCGGTGCCGGCGCTTCGGTCTGGCGTCGGCGACGTGCTGCACGCGGTCCAGCGCCAGTCGGTGGGGGACGTGTGCTTCCCGCTGGCGGTGTGCGTGCTCTACCTGCTCACGGCGGACTCGCCGGTGCTCTACGCGATCCCGCTGCTGCTACTGGGTCTGGCAGATCCGGCCGCTGCGCTGACCGGGTCGAGCCATGGGCTGGCGCCCTACACGACGGTCGACGGAACCAAGAGCCGAGAGGGGTCCGTGGCCTTCGCGGCGGTCGCGTTCCTCTGCGTGCACGTCCCCCTGCTGATGTTCACGCCCATCGGCCGCGCGGAGTCGCTGTGGCTCGCTGCCATCGTCGCCGTGCTGGCGACCCTCGTGGAAGCGGTCTCTTGGGGAGGGCTTGATAACCTGTTCGTGCCGGTCGGCACGTTTGCCGTCCTGACTCGCTTGATGACCTTCGACGCGTCCCTGCTGGCGGGGCACTTCGCGGTGCTGCTCGGCCTGCTGTTTCTCGCGGCCATGATGCGACGGGAGACGACCGTCGGCGGCGCCGGCGTGTTTGGCGCCGCGCTGATCGGATACCTCGCGTGGGCGCTCGGTGGGACGGCGTGGCTTCTGTCTCCGGCGCTGGTCTATCTGCTCTACGCGCGCATCTGGCCCGTCTCCCGAGAGGCAGACGGCCTCCCGCACGATCCGGAGCGACGGCCCCACACCGCGTTCAACGTGTTCAGCGTCTCGTCGGTAGGCATGGGGTGGCTGATCGTCTCCAGCGCCCTCGGGGTCGAGTTGCTCTACCCATACGCGTTGGCGTGGGCAGCTTACTTCACGTTCCTGGGCGTGGACCGGATGATGGAGGCTCAGCCCTCGTGGGGCCTCCGCCAGCTGGCGTGGCGCGCCGCCTGGCGGGCGACCATCGTGGCGGTCGGGCCCGTGCTGTTGGTCCTGTGGCTCCGCGTCGCCGCCGACGCGGTCGCTGGGGCCTCGCCCGCTGGCGCCGTGTCGCCGGAGCGTCCGCTCATCGTGTCGGCCGTTCTGGTGGCCGTGGCGCTGGCCGTCACCGCCACGTCAGCGTCGATCCTGGCCCGTTGGAAGCGATCCATCGACGAGGAGTCGACGGAGTTCGAGGGCCGGCTCTACCGAGCGGCCATCGTAGCGCCGCTCTCTGCCGCCGGCCTGCTGGTCGGCTTCGCCCTGTGACCGTCGTCGCCCTCGACCCTCGGCCCGAGCACGCGCTCACCCGCCCCGATGCGTTCCTCGGCCTCGCCAGCGGAGGGGAGACCGTGGCGGAGGCAGCGCTCTGGTGGTCCCCGCCTCTCGTCCTGCCGGAGAGCGGTTCCGCCGGCCGCATCGGGCACGTCCGCTGGCGCGATGCCGA
>JBCDLV010000533.1:0-1822 GCA_038744895.1 Bacteroidota bacterium
CCGTCGTTCAGGTACGTCAGCCGCAGCCGCTCGTCGCGGACCGAGTCGTCGGCCAGGCCGAGGGCTGTCACGAGAACGACCGCCTCGGCAGCGGACTCCTGGAGCACATCGACGGTCACGCCCTGGGCATCGCCCTCGTAGCGCCGAGCGACAGCCTCCGCGGCCGACTCCGGGGACGAGGCTGCGTTGTAGCCGTCGAGGACATCGTCGGCGGGGGCGAAGGCGCCCAGGTCAGACATCGGCCGGAACGCTCCGCCAGCGGGGAGCAGGCGGAGGCCCGCGAGGATCGGGGTAGCCTCGCGAAGCGTCAGCGGGCGGCACCTGTTCTCGTCGCTGCTCCGGAAGATGGCGCCGGCCCCGTCAAGGCCGATCGTCTCCGAGACGACCGTCCCCGGCCCCCACGTCTGCGCGCTCGTGGCATCGGGATCGCGCGACGCCTCGTACAGGCGGATGCTCAGCCCGAGGTCGCGGACGATCACGTCGGTCGAGACGATGGGATACTCCGGCCCGCCGAACCCACCAGCGGCACCGGACACCTCGAAGCACGTGCCGTCGGCGCGCTGGTAGCGGAGGGCGTAGAAGCTGTCGAACTCGGACGTGGTCGCCTCGATGTCCACGAGCCCGAACCCTGCCACGGCGCTCGGCACGAGAACGGGAATGCCCAGACCGGCGAGCATCGCCTCCTGGGCGGCGGAGAGACTGCCCGCTGGCGATGGCGGCGGGGGCTGCGGGGGTGCGGGCGGGGGCGCCTCCGAGGTGGGCGCGGCGCAGGCGGCGAGAACCGAGAGGCCGGTGAGCGAGAGGGCGAGCAGACGCATGGCGGGATGGAACGGTCTACCCCAGTCTACGCGGATCCGGTCACGCGCTCGTCATTCCCCGCTGGCGGAAGGCCCCGACGTTCCCAGCCACGTCGCCGCGGAAGACGGCGCTACCGGCCACCAGCACGTCGGCGCCAGCCTCGATGAGCGCACCGGCATTGTCCGGCGTCACCCCTCCATCGACTTCGATGAGCGCGCGGCTGCCGACGCCCGCCAGCAGCTGGCGGCAGCGACGGACCTTCTCCACGGAGTCGTCGATGAACGCCTGCCCGCCGAAGCCAGGATTGACGGACATGATGAGCACGAGGTCGAGGTCGGTCGCGATCTCCTCCAGCGTCACCAGCGAGGTCGCCGGGTTGAGCGCCACGCCTGCCTGGCACCCGAGGTCACGGATGGCCTGGACCGTCCGGTGAAGGTGCGGACACGCCTCCTGATGAACCGTGATGAGCGTCGCGCCAGCGGCAGCGAAGTCCTCCAGGTAGCGGTCCGGAGCCTCGATCATCAGGTGCACATCCAGCGGCACGTCGCGGCTGGCGGCGAGATCGGTGAGGCCGCGCATCACAGGCGCGCCGAACGAGATGTTCGGGACGAAGTGTCCGTCCATCACGTCGATGTGGAGCCACTGGGCGCCCGCGTCGAGGGCCTCGGCCGCGTGGGCTGCCAGTCGGCCGAAGTCGGCGGCGAGAACGGACGGGGCGAGGATCACGGCGTCGGCAGGAGGGCGCCGGAAGCTAACCGGCGCGTGCCCGCCACCGGAGCAGGCCGGCACCGGCGCCAGCGGCACCCACGGCCACCGACTGAAACAGCGGCACCGCAAGCGCCACCGACTGCGTCCGCGGGCCGGGCGCAATCACATAGGCCATGCCATACAGGCCCACAGCGAAGAACACCGCCAGCACAAGGCCGCCCAACACAGCGACTTCGGCCGGGATCACACCGCTCGCCCACCGCGCCAACGCCACGAACGCGACATACGGCAGCAGCGCAATCATCACGACGGCGGC
>JBCDLV010000534.1:0-1819 GCA_038744895.1 Bacteroidota bacterium
GGCGGCAGCCTCAAGGGGCTCAACGCCGGCCAGATGGTGTTCCTGACACTCCCCAACACCGGCATCGCCGTCGACGTGCCGCTCTACGGCGCACGTCCTCAGGAGCCCGGCCCCGATCGTGGTGTGATTCCGGACATCGTCGTCCCGCTCGACGCCGACGCCGTCGTAGCCGGCCGCGACCCCGAGATGGAGGCCGCCCTCGACGCACTGGCGAACGGCATCACCGCGGCGGATGACAACCAGGGCGAGGCGACGGCGCCCGCTGGCGACGAGCCGCCGGTCGAGAACCTACTCGACTCGCTCCTCGGCACCTGGACCGTTGACCTGCGCCCGACGCCCGACGCCGATCCGTACACGCAGCCGTTCGTGGTGAGGAGCACCGGCGATGGCACCTTCGCAGGGACGTTCTACCGCTCCCCCATCACCAACGCCGTCGTCAACGACGATTGGGGCGCGCTGCGCGTCGCGTTCGTCACTTCAGACAGCCAGGGGCCCTACCACCACACGGCGACGCTCCGCGGCGACCGCATGGAAGGCGTCACGCACATCATCGGGCGAGGCTCCCGCAGTGGCCAGGGCCTCCTCTACGTCTGGACGGCGACGCGCCAGCAGGCCCTCCCGCTGGCGTCTCTCGCGGGCGAGTGGGGAGGCTCTCTGACCTACCTCGACTACGGCGACGACGCGACCGAAGTCACGCTCGGGCTGTCGGCATCGACCGAGGCGACAGCCGACGGCCGTGGCGTCTCGCTCGACCTCACGTACGTCGAGCCCGATGGGTCGCCAGGGGGAACAGGCTCCAACGAGATCCTCTATGCGGCAGGAAGCGACCATCTGCTTTATCAGGAGGCGCCCTGGACCATCCTCAGCCGGGACGTTCGCGAGGACGGCTTTGAGGTCGTCTTCGAGCGTGAGGCGCGGGACAACAACCGCCCTGCAACGATCCGGCACACGATCGCTCTGGCCGATGATGAGCTCACGGACCGCAAGGAGGTCCGCTACGAAGGCACCGACGCCTTCTTCGAGCGCAACATCGTCCGCCTCTCTCGCCAGTAGCCCCCGGTCCCATGCGGTTTCAACTCATCGCACTCGCGCTGGCGCTCTCCCTGAGTGGCTGCGCCATCACCTCCGGCCTCACCATCGAGCCTGGCGAGACCTTCGTCCTCGGCGGCGACCAGCGAGGCGCCTTCACCGTCGAGCTGCTCAACACCGGTAGCGTCGAGATCGAGGTCGCCGAGGTGACCGTCGCCGAGGACACGCTTCGGGTGGCCCGGCTGGCGCCTGGGGAGGTCGCCCGGGCTCACTTCGGTGCCCGGTCGGCGGCGCTCATCATCAACCGCGGCGACGTGGACGTGACGGTGCGCGCTACCATCCGAGGCGACACGAACGTGGGGATGGGCTACGCCCAGACCCGCTGAATCCCCGGAGCGCGGCGGCCGTAGGGAGCAGGACTCTCCCCTCGGACCGATGAAGCTCCTTCTTCGCTGGGTCGCCAGCGCCGCCGCGCTCCTCGCCGTCGCCTACCTGATCCCCGCCGTCCAGGTCGAGAGCATCGGGACGGCCTTCGTGGCTGCCCTCGTCGTCGGCCTCGTCAACGCCACCATCGGGGCCGTCGTCAAGCTCATCACGACGCCGATCCGGTGGCTGACGCTGGGGCTGTTCACGCTCGCCATCAACGCCGTGATGTTCTGGCTGGCGACGGAGCTCGTGGACGGCTTCTCCGCCGACGGCGCGCTGACGGTCCTGGTGGCCTCGCTGCTCTACGGCCTGCTGGCGGGCCTCATCGGCGGCCTTCTCGGCGCGAACCGGACGAAGAAGAAGA
>JBCDLV010000535.1:0-1811 GCA_038744895.1 Bacteroidota bacterium
CTGTTCCTGGTCTCGTTCGGCATGACGGCGTCGGTGCGATTCGTGAGCGCGCGGAGCAACCAGATGGCCGACCAGGTGGGCCTGAACGTCGAGGTGGTCGAGTCAGTGACCGGCGTGTTGGTGCAGGTCGTCTCCTTCGTGGTGCCCTACCTGCTGACGGTGGGGATGCTGTGGCTGCTCTACTACCTCGTGCCTCGGCCCAAGCCTCCCAAGCGGAGTGCACTGGCGGGCGCCGCGGCCGGCGCGGTCCTGTTCGAGCTGGCGAAGAACCTGTTCGCGCTCTACGCGACCCACGTGGCCAACTTCGAGCGGTACGGCGAGGGCGAGGGGCTCGGCAGCGTCTTTGGGCTGATCCTGGCGTTCGTCTTTTGGGTCTACTTCTCCGGGTTCATCCTGATCATCGGAGCCGTCGTGGCCTCGCTCCACGAGAAGCGCGTCCATCCCCGCAAGGCACGACTCCGGCGGATGTGGTCGCGGACCGGACGCTTCCGCCGCTATCGCGAGCGGACCGAGGCCGAGGCCGCCGAGGCCATCGCCAACGTCCACCGTCCCGAGGGGTCGCAGGCGGTCCCCACCGAGGACCCGCTGGCGTCCGACGGCTCCGCCAGCGGGGCGTCCGTCCCCGACGAGGGCGAGGGGGCTGCGTCGTCGGTCATGGCACGGAGAGCCCGGCAGCGCGCCGAATCCGCCACGTCTCCGTGATCGCGTCCCCGCTGCGACCGCCAGCAGTGGGCCGGAGGGGCCTAGCTTTGGCGGTTTGCGCTCCCTCGACCGTGCGCCTCGTCGCCTTCGTCGTCCTGCTTCTGCCCACGGCCGCGGCCCAGGTCCCGCTCACCTTCGCCGACGACTCGACGACGGTGCGCAGTGTCGGCTTCGCGTTCGAGGACGGGCAAACGCTCTTGGAGGAGAACCTGCGCCTCCAGATCGCGACGCGCAGCCGCCCCGGCATCGTCGCCCGGTTCTTCGGGGCCGACGACGTGGCCTACGCGCTGGACCCCATCGAGATCGCTAAGGACGCCGTCCGGCTGGCGCGCTACTACCGAGACAGCGGATTCCCTCGCGTCGCGGTCGACTACGACGTCGACCTGGACACGACCAGCAACACCGCTGGCGTCACGTTCGAGATCACCGAGGGGCCGCCGCTTCTCATCAAGGACGTCACGTTCGCCGGACCGGGACAGCGGCCCGTGGCCCCTGAACTCGCGCCGGAGATCCGAGGCGATTGGGAGACCTTCACGCGCGGTCGCGCGGTCCGGTCCGGCGATCGCCTCGACGAGTTCGCGCTGGTCCAGCTCCAGTCCGAGACCATCTCGTGGCTTCGCAACCGCGGCTATGCCTGGGCCGACGCCGGCGCCGAGCGCTTCATCGACTCGACCGGCCTCGGAGCGGACGTCCGCGTCAAGGTCAACGTCGGCGTCCGTGCGCGCGTCAGCGGCATCTCCGTCGAGGGCGACGAGTCGCTGGGGCGCGACATCGTCACGCGCGAGCTTCCGTTCGGGACCGGCGACCTGTTCAGCGCCTCGGAACTCGCAGAGGGGCAGCGCGAGGTGTTCGGCTTGGGCCTGTTCACGCTCGCCCTCGTAGACGTCGGCCCGGAGGCGGCGCGCGGCGACACCCTCGTGCCCATCTCCGTACGTGTGCGGAGAGGTCCGAGCCGCGTGCTCTCCGCTTTCACGGGCTACTTCTCCGATGGCGGCATCACACTCCGCGCCTCGGCGACCCACCGCAACGCGTTCGGCGGCGCGCGCCAGCTGTCGGCCAACGTGGAGTGGCGCACGGGCGTCCCGGAGCAGGGCATCTTCGGGATCGAC
>JBCDLV010000536.1:0-1806 GCA_038744895.1 Bacteroidota bacterium
AGTTCCCGGCGACATGGGTAACACTTTAGACCGGCAACATGGGTAACACTTCACCGGGCTCTGGGAGGCGCTGCGCTGCGACCAGGATGCCCTGACGACACGACCCACCGACGCTCATCCAAACGCCCCAACTCCACCCCCGCGAACCGCACCGCCCACACTCCGTCGGCTACCTCTTCGAGCCCCACTCGCTCCCGGCTCAGTACCGTCGTCAAGAACACCTCCCGCCCCTTGAACTTCACCGTCCCCACCCCGCTCACTCGACGCACTTCCAGATGACCGGCGTACTCCGGCTCCGGACACCGCGACGGCAGCGCCCGGGGCGAGCGCGCGTAGTGCGCTGCGGGCACGGCCCCGCCGAGCGCCTGGTGCGGACGCTCCGTGTTGTACTCGGCGCGGAAGGCATCAAAGCGCGCCTGCTGCCCGGCCATCGTCGCCGAGGGGGGGCGCGTCGCCTCCGCCTTCAGGGTCTTGTGCATACGCTCGTGACGGCCGTTCTGCTGCGGCTGCGCCGGTGCGATCCGGTCCGGGCGAATGCCGAGCTTGAGCCACCACACGCTCAGGCGGCTGAGGCCGCAGAGACCGCGCGCGGCGAAGGGCACGCCGTTGTCGGTGCGGATGGCCACGGGCAGACCGTGCTCGGCGAAGAGGCGCTCGAAGACCGTCCTGGCCCCTTCGGTGGCCGTCGAGGGCAGGCCCTCGCAGGCGAGCAGGAAGCGGGCGTGAGCATCCTGGACGGTGAGCGGGTAGCAGTAGGCGCGCGAGCCGAGGCGGAACTCGCCCTTGAAGTCGGCGCTCCACACCTCGCCGGGGGCGGTGGTCGTCAGAGGGGCGGCGACAGGTCCTGTGCGGTGGGGGCGTCGGGTACGGCGCGGTTGGACGAGGCCGTGGCGCGCGAGCAGGTCGCCGACGGTGCTGGGCGCGGGGAAGGCGAACTCGGGATGGCGGGGCCGGAGGTAGTGGAGGAGCTTGAGAGGGCCCCAGGTGGGATGGGCGCGGCGGGCGTCGAGGAGGAGGGCGGCGACGTGCGCAGGCGTGGTGTGGGGGCAGGTCCTGGGAGCCCGCGAGCGGTCGGCGAGGGCGTCGAGTCCACCTTGGTCGTAGCGGTCACGCCACTTGTAGCCGGTCTTGCGGCTGACGCCGAAGCGGTGGCAGAGCTCGGTCATGGAGTAGAGGCCGTCTTGGAGGTGGTGGATGAACTTGGCGCGCTCGTCCATGGGGTGGGTGTGGGTCCAGGGCATGGGTGCGGCGGTCTGGGTGAGAGGCGTGGGCGAGTGCCCAAGTTGTCACCTATGTTGCCGGTCTGATCTGTAACCCATGTACCCGGTCAGTACCCCCTCGACCCTCGACCCTCGACCCTCACACCCCTCTTGCCCGTGCGCCTGCTCGCTCCGCTGATCGTTCTCGTCCTGTTCGTTGCCGGGTGCCGTGACGACATGCCGCCGCCTGCGCCCGACGACCGAGCGGAGGCGCTGCCACTGCTCGAACGCCTCGACCGAGCCGCGCTCGACAGCGCATTCGCCGACCTAGGCCGTCTCCCCTATCAACTCACGACCGAGACGGCGCAGCTCGACAGCCTTGGCACAGTGCTCGGACAGCGCACCGAGGTGCTGCGCATGGTCCCCGGCGCTGCGCCGGAAGTCGTTCGCGTGGACTCGACGGGGGCGTTCGACTTCGGCGGCTTTTCAGGCTTCGCGGACGCAGACACGACTGTCGCACGGCTTGCGAGCCCGCTCGGGCGCATCCTCCCCGACGAGCCGTCCTACCTCACCCCGCGCGGCCAGGAGTCCTACGCCTACGCCCTCC
>JBCDLV010000537.1:0-1796 GCA_038744895.1 Bacteroidota bacterium
CGGGTGCACCACCTCGGTGACGATGGGCAGGCCGTTCTCGCGCCCCGCCTCGTGCATCATCGCCAGCCCGTCGAAGCCGAGCCCCTGGAAGTCGTACGGGAGCGTGCGGGGCTTGAAGCAGCCGCCGCGCAGCATCACGCCACCCGCCTCGCGTACGGCCTTGGCACTCGCGAAGATCTGCTCGCGGCCCTCGACCGAACATGGCCCTGCGATGAGCACCGGAGGCTCGTCGCCGCCGATGCGGACGCCCGCGACCTCGACGACCGTGTCCGGACGCCCCTGGCGGTCGCCCAGCTTGCGACGGCTCGGCTTGACGCTGGGCGGCGCGGTCGGCTTGGCGCGAGGGGCGGCTCCGTCCCCGCTGGCGGCGGTTGCGAGCGCCGCGCGTGGCGTCTCGGCGCGGTAGACCGGGTACGAGCCGAGCACCCGAAGGGAACGCGTGTGCTCGCCGACGGCCTCGATGGCGCCCGTGACAGCGTCCTCGTGGGTCCCGCCCTCGATGTCGAGGTAGAACAGGCTCTCGAACGGGGTCGTCGGCGAGGGGCGGCTCTCCAGCTTGGTCAGGTTGACGCCCGCCTCGGCGAACGCCTGGAGCACACGCGAGAGCGCGCCCGTCTCGTGCGCCGTCGAGAGCACCAGCGACGTCTTGTGCGGCATCCGCCGGTCGTGGGCCAGGGGCTCCGTCGCGACCACGAGGAAGCGCGTGAAGTTGTCCTTCCGGTTGGCGACGTGCCGCTTGAGGATCGCCAGTCCGTACCGCTCGGCGGCATCTTCGCCTGCGATGGCCGCTCGACCGAGGTCGCCGGACTCGGAGACGATCCGCGCGGCGCCAGCGGTGTCGTCCTCGGCATCGACGTGGACGCCGTCCTGCTTCAGCCCGTCCAGGAACAGGCTGCACTGGCGGATGGCCTGCGGGTGGCTCCCGACTCGCTCGATGCCGTCCACGGTGGCGCCCGGCAGTCCGAGCAGGCAGTGCGAGACGCGGAACACCTCCTCGCCTACGATGTGGAGGCCGGGCTCGACGAGCAGGTCGTAGACGCCGGAGATCGGTCCGGCCGTCGTGTTCTCGACCGGCAGCACGGCGCGGTCGGCACGGCCGGCCTTGAGCGCTTCGATGGACCCGCCGAACGTGCTCGTGCCGAGGTAGTCGACGTCGGAGACGGCCGCGAAGTGGTGGCGCGCTGCTGAGTGGCTGTAGCACCCCTCGACGCCCTGGTAGGCGACCGTCACGCCGGCTCGCTCGCCCGACTGGCGCACCGCCTGGAAGCGCACCGAGTGCCGCAGGATCTGGCGGTAGAGCTGGCTGGCGAAGTAGCCGTCTACGCCAGCGGACTCCGCCAGCTGGTGGATGCGCGTCAGGAGCGACTGCTCGCGGTCGGCGTCGTGGATGGGGAGAGCGTCGTCGGCGGCCTTGACGGCGGCGACGTCGGAGACGAGCCGCTGGCGCTCGGCGAGGGCCTCGACGAGGCGGCGGTCGACGGCGTCGAGGTCGTCGCGGAGGGAGGAGAGGTCGGACATGGCGGGTGGGCAACAAAAAAGCCCGCCGGGTGGGCGGGCTGTCGAGAGCATCGGGAGGGTGTGTGCTATCCCGTGTGCCTCTGGCCCGCCAGACGCATAAACCGATACCCGGTAAACGGATAGCTGGCGAGCGCGGATCGGGTCGAGGTCATGGCCGGAGGGTAGCGCTCCGGCTCGGTGCGATGCAAGGGGAGAGTCCGTTGCCCTCGACGATTCCGTCCCGGAAGCGCTTTTCTTTGCAGCGCCAGCGGACAGCTCCTCCGCTGGCGCCTGCCACG
>JBCDLV010000538.1:0-1794 GCA_038744895.1 Bacteroidota bacterium
CCACTCTGGGCACGGGTACGTGGCGGATCCTCGACCTGTGCCGAGCAGGCCAGCGCGAGCGAGGCGACGAGCGATCTGGCCAGACCCGACGATGAGGACCTCGGCTCGATGGCAGGATGCAGGACGGCCCGCCCGGACACCGGAGCGGGGTTCGAGTAGCAGCTAACGACGGGAGGCCCCACGTTGCGTAATTTGACGCAACGCCGATCTGCGCAAGCCCCCTGATGACGAACCCGTTCGAGTTCGGCCGCGAACTCTCCGCCACCGAGATCGTCGACCGCGCCGACGAGGTCGACCGCGTCGTCCGCGCGCTCCAGGGGCGCCAGCGGCTCTTCGTCATCGGCCCCCGCCGCTTCGGAAAGACGTCGATCCTCCGCACCGCCCAGGAGCGGGCCGAGGCCGGGGGCACCGTCGTCCTGCGCTACAACGCCGAGGGGTACCCCTCGCCGAGCGCCCTCGCCGAACGGATGGTTGCCGACGGCGCGGAGCGGTTGGCCGGATCGGTACGGAAGGCCGGCAAGAGAATCCAGGAGGCGTTCTCTGCGCTCCGCCCCCAGCTCATGTACACCCCTCTCACGGACACGTTCTCGGCCTCGCTCACCGCTGCGGCCGACCGCTCTGCTCCTGCCCTCATCGCCGACGCCCTGTCCGGCCTCGACGCGCTGGCGGCGAACGCCAAAGGCCCTGTGGCCGTGGTCATTGACGAGTTTCAGCGCGTCGTTGAGGACGGCGGCGTGGCGGCCGAGGGCCAGATCCGCGCCGCGGTCCAGGCCCACGACCACCTCGGCTACGTGTTCGCAGGCTCGAAGACCCGGATGCTGGCCGAGATGACGGGCGACGAATCTCGGCCGTTCTACCGCCTCGGGGCGCGGCTCTTCGTCGGCCCGGTCCCCCGAGAGGACTTCCGCCCCGCGATCACCTCGGGGTTCGAGCACGCCGGCCTCGCGATCTCAGACGGCGCCGTCGAGGCTGTGCTCGACCTTGCCGAGGACGTCCCCTACAACATCCAGCGGCTTGCGCACGAGGCGTGGGCCGAGGGGCTCGCGACGGGCGAACCCGTGACGGCCGAGGGCGTCCGGGGCACGCTCGAGAGGCTCGCTGCCCGCGACGACCCCTTCTACACGCAGACGTGGAACGGGCTCAGCCGAACGCAGAAGCAGGCGCTCCTCGCCGTCGCCCGCGAGGGCGGGACGGGGCTCTACGCCGGCGAGGTCCTCCGGGCCTACGACCTCGCCTCGCCGAGCACGATGCGGACGGCGCTCCAGGCGCTCACGAAGGCCGGCGTCACGCGAGAGGAGGAGCACCAGGGCGGCGTCCGGATTCGCCTCGAGGACCCGTTCTTCGCCGCCTGGCTCCGGCTGTTCGTCGCGACCCCTTGACCGCCCTTGCCCCGAGGCGGTACGTCCTCCGGCTGAGATCGCGACTGCGAGTCCAAGCCGGTGCGGATTGCCACTCCACGGGGCGTCGACTCTCGAGGCTCAGGAGTTGAACAAACGCGCCTGGCGGGCTCAACGCCCCACCGGGCTCCACGGCATGAACCGGCCTCCTCGTCCACTCTGGGCACGGGTGCCACCGAGGCCCCGGCACTACATCCCGGTCGTGAACGAGGCGATCGACTCCTCGCCCTTCTTGCCGAGCGGAATCGCGACCTCAGTCACGAGCGTCATGCCGTCGTCGGTGACGGTGCGCGCGCGCGCGAGGCGGTACGGGATCTTCTCGCGGTCGAGCTTCTCGCGGAGCGTGAACAGGGTGTCGTCGTCCTCGACGAGGGCGCGGGCGCGTTCGACGTGGTCC
>JBCDLV010000539.1:0-1792 GCA_038744895.1 Bacteroidota bacterium
CCGGCACTCCAGGTGCTCCCCCGGAGCCGGGTGCGGGCCGTAGAACGCCAGCCGGTCGATGCGCGTCGGGAACGCCAGCCGGTCGCGCTCCTTGCGCCACATGATCCAGAAGCCCATCAGCTGCCCCGCGTTGTCGAGGAGCGCCCCGGTGGCCTCCCGCGTCTTGAGGAGTCCTGTGATGCCGGACGCCGAGACCTCGTCGAGGCGAGCAAGGCCGTGGTACGCGGGCCCGTGGAACATCCACCGGTCGCGGTACACATCGGCTGCGTCGATGGGGAGCGGCTCTGCATCTGCCAGCGCCTGACCTGTGGGAGGGGGCGCGGACGGGTACGTCGCCGCCAGCCGGACCGTGCCGACGGCGTAATCCCCAATGCGCACGTGGACCTGATCGGTGCCATCGAACGTGCTCCGGATCTCGACCTCGACCGGCGGCGCGACAGCGCACCACCGGAACGCACGCACCGACTCGATAGCCACCGGTGTGAGCTCCGGCACGAGCGCCTGCGCCTCCCGGAGCATCCGGTCCAGCTGCATGGTCATGGGAACCACGGGGAACCGGTCTCTCGCGTCCGGCCATCCGTCCGGCTGGCGATAGAAGCAGTGGTCGATGAGGAACGGGAACGCGTCGAGCGAGAAGGTGGCGGTCGTCGTCCGCTGGCGCGGTCCAAGCCCGGCATCCTGCTGAGCCGGTCCCGACGCGGCGTTCCGCTGGCGCAGAGCCTCGGCGATCTGAGCCTGCGCCTCGACGAATGCCTGCGTCGTCTGCTGGAGCTCTGCGGCGACGGCAGGGGAGAGCCCCTCGACATCGACCGTGGCGTCGACGCGGGGCGGCGTCCTCAGAGCCAGCTCAGGCGGGAGAGACACAAGGGGGGCACCGAGCTTGAGCGGGCGGGCACGGCTGGGCCGTGCATGCTCGACGTGGCCTGGAAGCTGGTCGACCTCGACCGGGTATCCCTCGCACCACAGGGCGGCAGCCACTCGGCGAAGTTGCTCCAGACCGGAGCGCTTGGGGTCGTTCGCCGAGACCGTTAGGTGAGGCTGGTCGCGGAGCGTGTCGTTGATGAACCCCGTGAGGCTCCCCGGACCGACCTGCACGAAGGCCCGGATGGCCTGGGCGTACAGTGCGTCCGTCAGCTGGCGGAAGCGAACGGGTTTCGTCAGGTGGTCCACGACCAGGTCGCGGACGGCATCCGGCGCGTCGGGATACGGCGCGCACGTGGTCGCCGACCACATGGCCGTGTGGGGCGTCGCCAGCGGGAGCCCCTCCAGGTGGCGCCTGGGGCCGCTGAGGTACGGCTCGAAGCTGGGCGAGTGGAAGCCGGAGCGGAACGGGAGCGACTGGCACAGGATGCCCTCGCTCACCAGCCGCTGGCGCGCGTCCTCGATGGCCTCGTCGCGGCCGCACAGAATGGACTGGTGCGGGCAGTTGTCATGGGAGATGTCGACCTCGTCTCCGACGAGTGCCGCGGCGTCCTCGGCGCCGCAGCCGACCGCCAGGAACGCGACATCTGGCACGTCGAGCGACCCCGGGCCGAGCGCATCCAGGAACGCGTCGACCTGGTCGGGGGGCACGATGCCCGAGGCTACCATCGCACACCACTCGCCGACGCTGTGGCCCGCCAGCAGGTCGGGTTGCACGCCGATCCGGCCCAGGGCCTGGTCGAGAATGCGGCTCACCGCCAGCAGCTGGGTGCCGCGCTGTTCCAGGTCGGTTCCCTGGCGGTCGGCTGCGAGCGGGAGGTCGAAGTGAGCAGCGACGTCGTCGATGCGGGGCTCGAACGTCGCCTCGAAG
>JBCDLV010000540.1:0-1776 GCA_038744895.1 Bacteroidota bacterium
GAAGGCGTCGGCGCCGGCGAGCAGGTAGAGGACCGCCATCCGCACCGCGACGCCGTTCGTGACCTGGTCGAGGATCACCGAGCGGTCCGAGTCGACGACCTCGCCGGAGAGCTCGACGCCGCGGTTGACCGGGCCCGGGTGCATCACCCAGAGGTCGGGGTTGGCCTCGAGGTGCTCCGGCCGGATGCCGTACGTCGCGTGGTACTCGCGGAGCGACGGCGTGAGGCCGATCTCGGTCTTCTGGCGCTCGAGCTGGATGCGGAGCGCCATCGCCACGTCGCACCCGTCGAGCGCCTCGTCGAGGCGGTCGGTGACGGTCACGGCGCGGCCGCCGAGGGCCTCGTCCATCCCGACCGGCATCATCGTGCGCGGGCCACAGAGCGTGACGTGCGCGCCGAGCGCCGTCAGGCCGTAGACGTTCGAGCGTGCCACGCGGCTGTGGGCGATGTCGCCGAGGATGCTCACCTTAAGGCCGCGGAAGTCGAAGCCCTGGAGCCCGCCTCGGTGCGGGACCGCGAGGTCGGAGATCGTGAGCGCGTCGAGGAGGGCCTGCGTGGGATGTTCGTGCTGCCCGTCGCCCGCGTTGACGACCACGCCGTCGATGCAGCGCGTGAGGAAGTGGGCCGCGCCGGCCGAGCGGTGGCGGATGACGGCCAGGTCCACCTTCATCGCCTCGATGTTGCGGGCGGTGTCCTTGAGCGTCTCGCCCTTCGACACGCTCGACCCCGAGGCGGAGAAGTTCATGACGTCGGCCGAGAGCCGCTTCTCGGCCAGCTCGAACGAGAGCCGCGTGCGCGTCGAGTTCTCGAAGAACAGGTTGCAGCAGGTGACGCCTCGGAGGCTGGGCACCCGCTTGATGGGCCGCTCCAGCACGTCGCGGAACCGCCGCGCGGTCTGGAGCAGCAGCCGGATCTCGTCGGCTCCGTAGTCGGCCAGCCCCAGCAGGTGCCGGTGGCGCAGCGTCGCGGCGGGTTCGGGGTTCACGGTTCGGAGTTCGGAGTTCTTCTCTCGCATGAGCGTCTTAACTCTGAACCCTGAACTCTGAACTCTGAACTCCCCGCTCCACCAGCCACACCCCGTCTTCGCTGTCCTCCTCGGTGAGGCGCACGCGGACCCGCTCGCCGGGCGCGGTCGCGACGAGGCGGCCGACGTAGTCCGGGGCCACGGGCAGCTCTCTCAGGCCGCGATCCACGAACGCCAGCAGGCGCACCGAGGCGGGCCGGCCCATGTCGACGAGCGCGTCGAGGGCGGCGCGCGTCGTGCGGCCGGTGTAGACCACGTCGTCGACCAGCACCAGGCGGCGGCCGTCGAGGTCGAACGGGATGTCGGTCGGCTGCACGACCGGCGCCGGGCGGCCGGTGCCGAGGCCGACGTCGTCGCGGTAGAACGTCGCGTCGAGGACGCCGAACGGCAGGCGCAGCCCCTCGATGGCCTCGATCCGGTCGCGGAGGCGCCGCGCGAGGTGCACGCCCCGCGTCTGCATCCCGACCAGCGCGAGGCGGTCGGCCGGCAGCGCCCCGCCCGGCACGGCGGGCTCGTCCAGCTCCTCGACGACCTGCCGCGCCAGACGGTCGAGCGTCCGGGCCATGTCGGCCTCGTCCATGAGGTGGGCCTTGACGCGGTCAGGCGGCGGGGGCGGCATGGCCCGAAGCTACCGCCGATCCAGCCCCGCGCACCGCCTCGGTGTCGGCCCCGAGGCGGCCGGCGGACGGGCTCCCCGAGGCGGTCGACAGGTGAGCTACCCGACCCGCTTCGGGACGATCAGCATGATCCCCC
>JBCDLV010000541.1:0-1775 GCA_038744895.1 Bacteroidota bacterium
AGCGCCTATGACAACGTGGCGTTCGCGCTCCACGCGACAGGCGTCCGCGGGAAGGAAGTCCGGAGGCGTGCGCTGCAGGCGCTCGCGGAGGTCGGCCTGAGCCACCGTGCCAAGGCGCGCCCGAGCGAGATGTCCGGCGGCGAGCAGCAGCGGGCGTGCATCGCGCGTGCCCTCGTCAACGACCCGATCCTCCTGCTGGCGGACGAGCCCACGGGTAACCTCGACCCCCGCGTCGCGGATGAGATTCAGTCTCTCCTCGTCAAGATCAACCGACGAGGCATGGCGCTTCTCATGGCCACGCACGATTACCGACTCGTCAAGTCCTTCCCGGCTCGCACGCTCGCCCTGGTCCGCGGGCGGCTCGTCGAGGTCGACCCCGAATCGCTCTAGGCTGTGTTTGACAGGCCTCCTCCGGGCTACGCCCGGCTCCTCAGATCGCCAGCGGCGTCGCGCTGCATCGCCAATGCTACGGCATTGGCTGCTTCGCGCTTCTTGCTGGCGTCCCGAGGCCCTCGGGCTCGCCATCGCTGGACCCTCTCAAACACAGCCTAGCCTGTCGTCTCCGTGCTCCGTCACTTCTCGGTTTTATTCGCCTCCGCCCTCGTCTTCTCCGGGTGTGAACGCCAGCAGGGCGCCCAGACAGACGGCTTCGTCTCTCACGAGCGCCTGCAAGCCGCGTTCAGCCAGTGCAGAGCGGGCGACACCTTTGAGGGCCTCGCGGCGCTGGACGAGATCGTGGACGCCGCGCCGGAGTCGGCGGACGCTCGCGCGTTGCGGGGCCTCTGCGCATGGACGCGCTGGGACCAAACCCAGGACGACACCGACATCGAGCGTGCCTACGACGACATGACGGAGGCCATCCGTCTTCTGGAGGAGAGTGTCGACGGTGCCGGGTCCGTCGCCCTCGACCGGATATACAACCACCGGGCGTTCATCGTCCACGCCCTGGATGATTCGTGGGAGCGGTCTGTTGAGGACCTGACGAGGGCCAAGGAACTGGCGCCAGCGGTGCCCATGCACGTCATCGACCGTGGCGTGGCTCGCGTGCAGCTCGGAGACTCGACGGGCGCTCGCGAAGATCTGCGTGCGTACCTCTCGATGACGGACTCCAGCGCCAGCCGGCGTCGCGAGGTGGCGGAGTCGCTGCTCGCTGAGCTGGGAGAGTAGCGCCGAGGCGTGACCGGCCCGGTTTGTCGCGCGGCCCTATCTTCGCGCCCGTCGTTCACACCCCGTTAACGCCCCCTCCGCATGGAGCTCTTCGAAGCAGTCGTCGGCGCCGTCGGCGACTTTCTCGCCATCCCCCTCGTCGTGATCCTCCTTGGGGCAGGGCTGTTCCTGACCATCAAGCTCGGGTTCATCCAGTTCCGCCGCCTCGGGCACGGGTTCGCCGTTGCGACGGGCCGGTACGACGATCCCGACGAGCCCGGCGACGTCAGCCACTTCCAGGCGCTCACGACAGCGCTAAGCGCGACGGTGGGCGTCGGCAACATCGCCGGGGTCGCCATCGCGATCCACATCGGCGGGCCGGGTGCGCTCTTCTGGATGTGGGTGACGGCCCTCCTGGGGATGGCGACGAAGTACTCCGAGGTCACCTTGGCCCAGCAGTACCGCGACGTGCGGACCGATGAAGACGGCAAGGCATGGGAGGGCTCGGTGTCCGGTGGCCCGATGTACTACATCGAGCGAGGCCTCGGCAAGAGGTGGAAACCGGTGGCCGTGTTCTTCGCAGGTGCCCTGATGGTGACGTCGTTCATGACAGGCAACGCGGTTCAGGC
>JBCDLV010000542.1:0-1775 GCA_038744895.1 Bacteroidota bacterium
GGACACCACGTCGCTTCAGAGCGGCCAGGTGTTCGTCGAGCAGGTCCGGCTGGCGGCCGTCCCCGGTGAGTACGAACTCGACATCGAAGTGTCGCCAGCGGGGCGCTCTCAGCTTCGCCTCGCGCGGGACCTGCGTGTGCCGTCCTACAACAGCGAGTTCACGATGGTCTCCGCACTCCAGCTGGCGTCGGGGATTCAGCAGGCCACCGGTGGTTCTGATGCGCTCACCAAGAGCGGGCTGACCATCCGGCCGAATCCCGACGCCTTCTACGGGGGCAACCAGGGCGCCGTCCAGTACTACGCGGAGGTGTACGGCCCACCGGCCCAAACCGACGAGTACACCCTGCTGACCTTTCTGGCCGAAATCGACGGCGGGGCTGCGCTGCCCGGCACGGAGCGCCGCACCCAGAGAGCTGTGAAGCCGGTGGATGTGGTCGCCAGCCAGATGGACATCTCGACGCTCCCGAGTGGCATCTACTACCTGCGCTTCGTCGTGCTGGACGCGTCGAACCAGTCGGCAGCAGAGCAGAGCAAGCGGTTCTACGTCATCAACCCGGATGTCGAGAGGCCGGAGATCGGTCCGGACCTGCTGACCTACGAGGAGACGCTGTTCGCGGCGATGGACTCGGAGGAGCTTCAGCTCAACATCCAGCACGCCCTCGTCATCGCATCCAACCGCGAGCGCTCGTCGCTGGTCCGGCCCCAGAGCGACGAGGATCGTCGCCGTGCGCTCGCGCTCTTCTGGACGAACCGCGACCAAGATGGCCTGCCGAACCAGAACGAGGCACGGCGTGCGTTCTACGAGCGCCTCGGTGTGGTCAACGACCGCTACCGCGAGGTCGGGATTCCCGCCTACGAGACGGACCGCGGGCGCATTTACCTCACGTACGGAGCCCCGGTCCAGATCGAGCGGCGCGTGTTCGAGGCCAACATGCACCCGCACGAGATCTGGGTCTACGACAACATCCCCGGAGAGGGCCGCGGCCAGTTCGTGTTCGCGGACCGGTTCTCGTCCGACCGCTACGAGCTGATCCACTCGAACGTCTCCGGTGAGGTGTCGATGCCCAGTTGGCGGACCGAGCTGATGCAGTAGCACCTGCTGGCGGCGGGCAGGTGTTCACGGTGCCAGCTGGACGGTCTCGCTCCGAAGCGGCCCGTAGCTTCCGGGCCCCGGATACAGCATCATGACCGAGCCGTTCACGCGCGTTGGCGCACTCCCCGACCACGTCGACACCACCGTCACCGTCAACGGGTGGCTCTACAATGCGCGCGGGTCGAAGTCGCTGCGCTTTCTGGAGCTTCGGGACGGTTCCGGCATCGTTCAGGTGGTCGTCAACCAGGAGAACGTGGACGAGGCCTCCTGGGACGCGGCGTCCTCGCTGACACAGGAGAGCGCCCTGCGCGTGACCGGACTCGTGCGCGCCGACGAGCGCCAGCGGGGCGGCGTCGAGGTTCAGGCGACCTCGGTCGAGGTACTCGCACTCGCCGAGCCCTATCCAATCACTCCCAAGGAGCACGGCGTCGAGTTCCTCATGGACCGCCGGCACCTGTGGCTGCGGAGCCAGCGCCAGTGGGCGGCGATGCGGGTTCGCAACCGCATCATCATGGCCATCCACGGCTACTTCCAGGGCGAGGGCTACATCCAGATGGATGCCCCGATCCTGACGGGCAACGCCGTCGAAGGAACGTCGACGCTGTTCGAGCTGGATTACTTCGGCGAGCCAGCGTACCTGACACAGAGCGGGCAACTCCACGGCGAGGCCATGGCGATGGCC
>JBCDLV010000543.1:0-1764 GCA_038744895.1 Bacteroidota bacterium
ACGGGACGCCGGTCTGGCGGAACGCCTCGGTGAACGCAGGCCCCAGATGCTCGGGCTCCGCACCGGTGATGCGGAACGTCTCGCCCGCTGGCGTCGACAGGGCGGCGGCGATCATGTACGTGCCGAGTTCGATCCGGTCGGGGCAGTTGGTGAACTCGACCGCGTGGAGCTGGTCTGCGCCCTGCACGCGGATCGTGCCGGTGCCCAAGCCCTCGATCTGAGCGCCCATCGCCTGGAGCATCTCGCCGAAGACGACCACGTCGGGCTCGGCGGCCACGTTCTCCAGCACAGACTCGCCGTTGGCCGTCACCGCCGCCAGCAGCACGTTGATCGTGGCGCCGACCGAGACGGGCTCGAACCGCATCCGCCCGCCAGGGAGCCCGCCAGCGGGGGCCGTCGCGATCACGTAGCCGCCCTCCTCCTCGACAGTCGCGCCCAGGGCCTGCATGCCCTTGAGGTGCAGGTCCACCGGGCGGGGGCCCCAGGCGCAGCCGCCCGGCAACGACACGCGGGCCTTGCCGCCACGCCCCAGCAGCGCGCCGAGCATGTAGAAGGACGCCCGCATCTGCTTCACGAGGTCGTAGGGCGCCTCGAAGTGGTGGATGCCCGCAGCGTTGATCGTGATGTGCTCGGGTGTGCTCGGGTCGGTGTCGGGCGCCCAGTCCACGGTGCAGCCGGTCACGCGGATCACGTTCGAGAACGTCGCCACGTCCTTGAGCACCGGGATGTTGTGGATCGTGGTCTTGCCGTTGCCCAGGATGGCAGCTGCCATGAGCGGGAGCGCAGTGTTCTTCGAGCCGCCGACGTGGATGGAGCCGCGCAGGGGCTGACCACCGTGGATGACGAGCTTGTCCATGGGAGAGGAGGAAATGACGGTCGGTGGGAGTGGAGAACGTCAACGCCGACGCTAAACCGGCGGGTTCGTCCTCAAACGGCTTCGTGGAAATCCGCAGGCCTCGCAATGCGCTGGCTGCGGGGCGCAAGCTAGCCGCTTGTTCCTGCGTCCCATGCGTCGGGAGGAAGGGCATTGGATGTAGACTCGCACGCTGGCCCAGTCTTTGAGAAGGTTCCGTGAACGGTTGTCCCCCATGCCATGTCCACCTTCCCGCTTTCGCTCTTCGATGCGGCCTCCGACGCGGAGTCGGCTCGGTACCGTGTCCTGGCAGGCCTGGCCGGAGCGCGCACCGCGTTCCAAACGCTCCAGGTCGAGCCGCACTACGGAGACCTCGTGGCCACCCACCGAGCCTTGCAAGCCCTGGTGGCCGGGGCCGACGCCGTCGAGGCCTCCCAGCCGATCGTCGGCGTGGACTGGGCCGAAGGCCGAGTCGTCCGGCGAGATGGTGGCGCCCCGCTGGCGGTTGGGTTGGCGCGGTGGGCGCTGCCCCTCGTGGAGGGCGCCATCGCCGAGGGACGCCTGCTGTACGAGTTCGCCTCCGACCACGCCGAACTGCGCGCCGTCGGCCTGGTGCCCGCCTACCGAGACGAGGGCGTCCTGATCGTCCTGGGTGACAGCGGCCTTCGCGTTCTCCACTACCGGATCTCGCCCCTGTCCGGACCCGGCGGGCGGTACCGAGCGCTTCGCACGATGTCGCTCGACGTTCCCCTCGACCCGCTGGCGACGCCGCAGTCGTGGAAGCAGGCGCTCGCAGAGGCCCTCCCGGCCCTGCCGACGCCAGCAGCGTTCCAACTCTCTGCCGACGTGGACCTGCCCGTGGATCCGACGCTGGTCCCGGTGGCCAAGCGAAAGTTGCTCGGCGCCGTGGG
>JBCDLV010000544.1:0-1763 GCA_038744895.1 Bacteroidota bacterium
CGTGGATGAGGATCTTGCCGAGCGCCTTGCCAGGGATGTCGGCCGTGCGCGCGATAGCGCTCACGACCTGCCCCGGGCGGACGCCCGCATCGCGCCCGGCGTCGAGGGCGAGGCGCACGTAGCCCGCCTCCCGCGAGCCGTGGTTCCCCTGCTGGCGCTGGCGGTCGGGCCGACCGTGGTTGTTGCCTCGGGGCCGCCGGTCGTGGACGGTCGAGATGGGCGCCAGCGGAGCCTCGTTGCGCGCGTCGCGGGCCACGGCGAACGCAGCAGCGGCGATCCGCATGGGGTCCTCGCCCGCGGCGACGAGGTCGAGCACCCGCTGGCGGTCGGCGTCGGTGGTTGCGTCGAGGGCGCCCTGCACGGCATCGGTGAGGCGATCCGCGCGAGCCGCCTCGACATCCTCCGCGGACGGCAGGTCGGTGATCGGAATCTGGCGCTTGGCGTAGCGCTCGATCCGGTGCAGCAGGCCGCGCTCGTTCGGGGCCACCAGAGACAGCGCCGTCCCCTCACGCCCTGCGCGTCCCGTCCGGCCGACGCGGTGGACGTATGCCTCCACGTCGATCGGCAGCATCACGTTGACGACGTGTGACACGTGGTCGATGTCGAGGCCCCGAGCGGCCACGTCGGTGCCGACCAGGATGCGCGTCTGTCCGTTCTTGAAGCGGCCGAGGACGGCCGTTCGCTGGGCCTGGCTGAGGTCTCCGGAGATAGCCTCGGCCGCGTACCCGAATCCGCTCAGCTCCGACGCCAGCCGGGCCGAGCCAGCACGCGTCTTGACGAAGGCGAGCGCGCTCGTCACGTCCTCGATCTCCAGCAGGCGCACGAGCGCCGCCAGCTTGTCGCGGTTGTGGACGAGGTACGCGCGCTGTTCGACGTCCGCGGCGGTTCGGTCTCCCTCGGCCACCGCGACGGTCTCGGGATCGCGCAGGTAGGTCCCAGCGATCTGGCGGATGCGGCCCGGCAGCGTGGCGGAGAGCAGCGCCGTCTGGCGCGTCTCCGGCGTCGCCTGGAGGATCGTCTCCAGGTCATCCGCGAAGCCCATCGAGAGCATCTCGTCGGCCTCGTCCAGCACGACCGTTTCCACGGCCGAGAGGTCGATGGCGCCCTGGCTCATCAGGTCCACGAGCCGGCCTGGCGTCGCGACGACGATGTCGACGCCCTGGTCGATGCGCCGCGTCTGCTTGTGATACGGCACGCCGCCGTACACCGGCAGCGTGCGGACGTTCAGTGCACGGCCGTAGGTGAACACGGCGCTCGAGACCTGGACCGCCAGCTCGCGCGTGGGGCACAAGACGAGCGCGCGGATCACGCCGCGGTCGTCGTGGGTCGCCAGCTTCTGGAGCAGTGGCAGGGCGAACGCGGCAGTCTTGCCGGTGCCGGTTCGGGCCTGGCCGATGGCGTCGCCACCATCGAGGAGCACTGGAATGAGGCCCGCCTGGATCGGCGTCGGCTCGTCGTAGCCGAGCTCGGTTACGGTCTGCGCCAGCTCAGGGCGCAGGGGGAGGTCAGAGAATGTCATGGAGTCTGCGTGGCGTGGGATGGCGTCTCTGCCTCGGGCGCTGCCCGGTCCACACCACGCTCCGCGGGTTTCGAATCCGCGTCTCCGCACCCTGCGGGCCTCTTTACGAGAAGAGCCTGGGCCGACGGCCGCTCGGCGCGTCGGGTGGGTCCCTGTACAGCGTGTAGGCTACTGCGCCAGCGGTCTCCTCCCGAGTGCTCCGAGTGACGAGCCGACGAAGACCCCGTGCGGTCGCTACGTGAAC
>JBCDLV010000545.1:0-1762 GCA_038744895.1 Bacteroidota bacterium
GCCCAACGTTTCCTTGGCCGCCAGCAGCAGCGACACCTCGGATCCGGAGCCGACCAGGATCACCTCCGGGTCGCCAGCGGAGTCCGAGAGGACGTACGCGCCTCGGGCCACGCCGCCGGGTGCTCCGCTGGCGGTCTCGGCGAGCGTCGGGAGGCTCTGGCGCGAGAAGGCGAGCGCCGTGGGTCCGTCGGACGCCAGGGCCTCCGCCCACGCTCCTGCCGTCTCGTTGGCATCCGCGGGCCGGAAGACGCGGAGGCCCGGAATGGACCTCAGCCCCGCCAGCTGTTCGATGGGCTGGTGCGTCGGGCCGTCCTCTCCGAGGCCGACCGAGTCGTGCGTGAACACGTGGATCGCCTTGGCCCCCATCAGCGCACCGAGCCGCACGGCGGGCTTCATGTAGTCGCTGAAGATGAGGAACGTGCCGCCGTACGGGATCACGCCGCCGTGGAGCGCCATGCCATTCATGGCGGCCGCCATCGCGTGCTCGCGGATGCCGTAGTGGACGTAGCGGTTGCCCATCGACCCGGCCTGCATGTCTGCCATGCCCTTGGCCTTGGTCTTGACCGACGGCGTGAGGTCCGCCGAGCCTCCGACGAGGTCGGGAATCACCTCTGCGAGTGCGTCGAGGACCTTCCCGCTGGCGGCACGGCTGGCCATGCCCTTGGCGTCGGCCTCGAAGGTGGGGAGTGCGTCGCGCCAGCCGTCGGGGAGCCGTCCCTCGATCCGGCGGCGCAACTCGGCGGCCTGGTCGGGATGCGCGTCGCCGTAGGCGGACATCTGCCCTTCCCACTCGCAATGCTGTTGCATGCCTCGGAAGGCCTGCTCGCGCAGAAGCGTCGTAGCCCCTTCCGGAATGGCGAAGTCCGCCAGCGGGAGGCCCAGGTTCTCCTTCGTCGCGCGGATCTCGTCGTCGCCGATGGCGTCGCTGTGGACCGTGTGGTGCCCCGCCAGGTTGGGCGATCCGTAACCGATCGTCGTGCGGACCGCCAGGAAGCTGGGCCGGTCCGTCACACCCCGGGCCGTCTCGATGGCCGCGGCTACCGCGTCGTTGTCGTGCCCGTCGATGGCGCGGATGACGTGCCACCCCAGAGCCTCGTACCGGTCGGCGCAGTCCTCAGTGAACGACAACTCCGTGTCGCCGTCGATCGAAACGGAGTTGTCGTCGTAGAGCACGATCAGCCGTCCGAGGCCCAGGTGGCCTGCCAGCGACGAGGCTTCGTTCGTCACGCCCTCCTGCAGGTCGCCGTCCGACGCGATAACGTACGTGTAGTGCCCGACCACGTCGTGCTCCGGAGAGGAGAAGCGGGCCGCCAGATGGGCCTCGGCCATCGCCATACCCACGGCCGCCGCCAGCCCTTGCCCGAGCGGCCCCGTTGTGGTCTCGACCCCCGGCGTGTGGCCGACTTCCGGGTGGCCCGGTGTCGCGCTGTTCAGCTGGCGAAACTGCTTCAGGTCGTCGAGGGACACGTCGTAGCCGCTCAGGTGGAGCAGGCTGTAGATGAGCATCGACCCGTGGCCTGCCGACAGCACGAACCGATCTCGGTCGAACCAGTCGGGATCCTTTGGGTTATGCATCAGGAACCGCGTCCACAGCACGATGGCGGCGTCGGCCATGCCCATTGGCAGGCCGGGGTGGCCGGAGTTGGCGGCCTCGACAGCATCGATGGTGAGGGCCCGGATGGCATCCGCAGCGGCTTTCTCCAAGGCGGCCCGTTCACTGGCGGAGCGCTCGGGTGCGGGGTCCTCCATGTCGGTGGCGGGA
>JBCDLV010000546.1:0-1758 GCA_038744895.1 Bacteroidota bacterium
CTCCCGGTAGAACTGCTCTGCCTCTGGCCACTGCTCCATGCCTCGATAGACCACGGCCAGGTTGTGGTACGTGTGGGAGGTGTGGAAGTGATCGGTCCCGATGGTCTCCTCGCGGATGGCGAGTGCGGCGAGGTGGATGCGTTCAGCATCGTCGAGGCGGCCGGCGTAGTTCATCACGTCGCCGAGGATGTTCATGCTGTAGGCGACCTCGGCTGAGCGAGGCCCGTACAGCTCTTCCTTGAGCGCTACCGCCTCGCGAATGTGTCTCTCGGCGGCCTCGACCTGGATGAGGCGCGCCTGGGCGAACGCCAGCCGGTGAAGCGCATCCGCCAGCGGGGAGGCGTGCGTGTCGGTGTGGTCTCGCAGCGTCGCGACCGCGGCAGACGCGGCCTGCTCCGAGTCAGGGAAGCGGCCCTGCCGCTCGTAGAGAAACGCGAGCTCAGACTGCGTGACGGCGACGTCGGGGTGATCGGGCCCCAGGACGCGCTCGCGGAGCGCCAGCGCATCGTTCAGGGCGTCCTCCGCAGCGGTGTATTCGTCGAGGCGCGCGTACACCGTGCCGATGGTGTGAAGCATCCGGCTCTGGACCTCGGGCTGCCCATCGAGGTCCTCGCGCACGCGGGCGGTGCCCGCCGCCAACAGCTGGCGCGCCGTGGCGTCGGCGCCACTGGTTTGTGCGGGGTCTGCCCCTGTGAAGAGGCCGGCCAGGAAGTCGGAGACCTCGGTTGCCGTCTGGGCTTCCGTTTCTGCGCGGTCGCGCTCGGCCCCGACGCGGATGAAGGCCAGGACGGTGACGACCGAGATGATCGCGAGCGACGCGGCGCCAGCGGCGAGGCTCGCCCGGTGGCGGCGGATAAACTTGCGCGCCCGGTAGCCCGCCGTATCCGGGCGTGCCTGCACAGGAAGACCCTCTCGGTAGCGCCGGAGGTCATCGGCGAGGGCGTCCACCGAGGCATACCGGCGTTCGGGTTCTTTCCGCAGGGCGGCCAGGCAGATCGTGTCGAGGTCTCCCACCAGCTGGCGACGGACGCGCTCTGGAGGCGTCCCATGCGTGGCCTGGACGGCCCCGACCGCGGTACTCGGTCGGGGAGGCGCGGCTGCTGTGGCCATCCGCTGGAGCGACCCCGGACGCGCGTCTTCGAGGGCGTGGGGGCGCTGTCCGGAGAGCATCTCGTACAGCAGGACCCCGAGCGCGTACACGTCGAACGCCGTGGAGATCGGCGCACCTAGGATCTGCTCCGGTGCCGCGTAGGCCGGTGTCAGAACGACGTGCCCGGGCTGTGTGAGAGCGGTCTGCGTGGCCTCGCCCTCTACTCCGATCAGCTTCGCGATGCCGAAGTCCAGCAGCTTGACCCGCCCGTCGGCCGTGACGAGCACGTTGGACGGCTTGAGGTCGCGGTGGACCACCAGCTGGCGGTGGGCATAGCCGACCGCGTCGCACACCTGACGGAACAGGTCCGTCCGTGCGTCCACGCCGAGGCGGTGATCGTCGGCGTAGTCGGTGATGGGGACGCCGTCCACGAACTCCATCGCCAGCCAGGGGCGTCCGTCTTCGGTCTGGCCGCCGTCGAGGACGCGCGCGATGCCGGGATGCTCCAGGCGGCCGAGGATGCGGCGCTCTGCCTCGAACCGGCGGAGTACGGCGTCCGTGTCCATGCCCCGCTTGACCACCTTGAGCGCCACCGTCTGCTCGAACAGACCGTCGCTTCGCTCGGCACGGTAGACCGTCCCCATGCCGCCGCGACCCACCTCGTCGGA
>JBCDLV010000547.1:0-1752 GCA_038744895.1 Bacteroidota bacterium
ACAACACCGTCTCGCTGCTGTCCGGGACGATGATCTTCGCGATCGTGTTCGCGGTTCTCGGGGCCCAGATGTCCCAAGCCGAGATCCTGGAGGTCATGCAGTCGAGCGGCGAGCGGGGGACAGGCCTGACGTTCATCTGGAGGCCTCCTCTGTTCGCGGAGATGCCACTCGGCGCCCCGCTGGCGGTGCTGTTCTTCGTGGCGCTGGCGTTCGCCGCGTTGTCCAGCTTGATCTCTATGATCGAGCTCTCGACCCGCGTGGTGGTCGACCTGGGGGCACCGCGCCCGAAGGCGGTGATCGGGGTCGGTGTGGTCGCGTTCCTCGTCGGGGTGCCGAGTGCGCTGTCGGACGAGTTCTTCGGCAATCAGGACTTCGTTTGGGGAGTGGCCCTGATGATTTCTGGGGCGTTCATCGCGCTGGCCGTCTGGAAGCACGGGGCTGCCCGACTGCGTGAAGAGGTCGCCACAGCAACCGACTGGCGAATCCCGCGTGTCTGGGACGTCTGGATCACGGTTGCCATCCCACTGCAAGCGGTGGTCTTGCTCGGGTGGTGGCTCTGGCTCGCCGGTACGGCGTACTCCCAAAACGCGTGGGACCCATTCGAGCCGTACAGCGCAGCGACATGCTTGCTTCAGTGGACCCTGGTGCTCGTGGTCCTGTTCGCAGCGAACCGGTGGATGGTGCGCCGGCTGGCGACCTCCGAGTCGTGATGAGGGCGGCTACCCTGCTCGTCATTGGAGCGCTAGGCGTGTGGGCCGGATGCTCGACCGCGGTCCACTCCGCTGGCGGTGAGATGGACGGGTTCGACAGGATTGTGCTGCCCGCGGAGGCCTCGGGATACCTGGCCACGAGCACGTACGACGACGTCATGCGTGTGCTGGACCAAGTCGAGAGACGGACCGCCGCGTTCTCCGAGCCCGTGCGCCAGACGACATTTGGCGCGACCGCCGAAGAGCGTGGCTTGCCGCTCATGGTGTGGGGCGCCAGCGGAACGAGCCTGCAAGCGATCCGCGAGTCAGACAAGGCGCGCGTTCTTGTCGTGGGCAACATCCACGCGGGCGAGGTCGCCGGGAAGGATGCGCTCCTGGAACTGCTCCGTGATGTGACGGAGGGCGAGCACGTCGCGTGGACGGACTCCCTCGTGGTTCTGATCGCACCGATCTACAACGCGGACGGTAACGAGCGCTTCGATCTCGACAATCGGCGTCTCCAGGACGGTCCGGAGCGTGGCATGGGCCAGCGTCCCAACGCGGCGGGGCTGGACCTCAACCGCGATTTTATGAAGGTGGCCTCGCCCGAGGCCCGTGCGCTGGTCGGCCTGATCCGGGACGTCGATCCTCACCTGGTCGTGGACCTGCACACGACCAACGGGACGCACATGGGCTATCACCTCACCTACGCGCCTGGCCTTTCTCCGAACACGCCGTCGGCCATCGACGCAGACTTGCGGGATCGGTGGCTGCCCGCCATCTCCGAGACCCTGCTGGCGACCGATGACTTCGCCACGTACCACTACGGCAACGTGCCCGGTGCGTTTGGGGAAGAGGCGACCGCGCCGCGAGGCTGGTACACGTTCAGCCCACAGCCTCGCTTCGCGACGAACTACGTCGGTCTGCGAGGCCGCTACGCGATCCTCTCGGAGGCCTACAGCTACGCGCCCTTCGAGGAGCGCGTCGCCGTCTCGCATCGGTTCACGGAAGAGATCCTCGATCAGGCCTGGGCGGATGCGTCGCGCATGCGCCAGCGGGTAGA
>JBCDLV010000548.1:0-1741 GCA_038744895.1 Bacteroidota bacterium
GCGGCTGGTTCGGGACGCGGCCTCTCTCCCTCCGTCGTGACTGCTGCCCTCGTCTATCCCAACCAGCTCTTCGCCGACCACCCCGCCCTCGATGGCGCTGATCGCGTGGTGCTGCACGAGGACGATCTGTTCTTTCGGGACGAGCAGTACCCGGCGCGGTACCACAAGCTGAGGCTGGCCCTCCACCGCGCGTCCATGACGCGCTATGCCGACCGCCTGCGCGACGCGGGACACGAGGTCGCGTACGTGGCCTGGGCCGAGCGCCACTCCACCGCGGACGTACTCCGCCGGCTAGCGGACGACGGCGTGGCGACCGTTCGCCTCTGCGAGCCCGTCGACTTTACGCTGGAGAAACGGCTGGCCGCTGGCGCCGAGGCCGCTGGCGTAGACCTCGACGTGCTGGACACGCCGCTCTTCCTCAACACACGCCAGCAGAACCGCGACTTCTTCGACGGCCGGAAGCGCTACTTCATGGCTGATTTCTACAAGCACCAGCGGCGGCGGCTCGGCGTGATGGTCGATGGCGAGGGCGCCCCTGAGGGGGGTCAGTGGAGCTTCGACCACGACAACCGAAAGAAGCTCACGAAGCAGGCCCTCGCCGAGGTCCCCACGCTCCCCGAGATCGCCCAAGACGCCTACGCGACCGAGGCGGCGGCCTATGTCGAGGAGCATTTCCCCGATCACGTCGGCGCCAGCGGGCCGCTCCCCTACCCGACGGACCACGACGGCGCTGCCGACTGGTTAGCCGCGTTCGTGGCGCAGCGGTTCGAGCGGTTCGGTCCCTACGAGGACGCCGTCGAGCCGGGCGAGTCGTCCCTGTACCACGGCGTGCTGACGCCGATGCTCAACGTAGGCCTGCTGACGCCCCAGCAGGTGTTGGACGCAGCGCTTTCCGCCAGCGGGATCCCGATCAACTCGCGCGAGGGCTTCGTTCGGCAGGTGATCGGCTGGCGCGAGTACATCCGCGCCACCTACGACCTGGAAGGCGTCACCATGCGGACGGACAACATGTGGGACTTCGGGCGAGAGATCCCGGAGGCCTGGTATACCGGCGAGACGGGCCTCGCGCCTGTCGACGACGTGATTCCGCGCGTGCTCGCGTCCGGCTACGCCAACCACATCGAGCGCCTGATGGTGCTGGGCGGAGCGCTCTTTCTCACTCGCTTTCACCCGCGCGAGGTCTACCGGTGGTTCATGGAGATGTTCGTGGATGCCTACGACTGGGTGATGGTGCCCAACGTGTACGGCATGAGCCAGCACGCCGCCGGGCCGATCATCACGACGAAGCCCTACATGAGCGGCTCCAACTACCTCCGCAAGATGAGCCACTACCCGCGCGGCGACTGGGAGGCGGAGTGGGACGGGCTCTACTGGACGTTCCTGCGCGACTACCGAGAGCCTATCGAGACCTACCGCCGGATGTCGATGATCACAGGCCACCTGGACCGCATGGGCGAGGAGAAACTCTCCGCACACGACGAAGCGGTGCAGCGCTACCTGGATCGCATCGGCGTGGCCTGAGTGGCTGTTCGGCGGGATCCAGACCGCCAGCGGGGCAGGCCCGGCCTGGAACCAGAGATCCGCGGTCGAGATGGCGAGTCACGGACCCCGCTGGCGCCAGCGGTCTCGGCCAGCGGTCTCAGCTACCGCCCGAAGTGCCAGACGAACTGGATGAAGTTGAACTCCAACTGATCGAAGCGGATCGTGCCGTCGCCGAGTTCCAGCCCCGGTGCATAGCGCA
>JBCDLV010000549.1:0-1738 GCA_038744895.1 Bacteroidota bacterium
ACCGCCCCCGAAGATCCTCCTCCCGATGGTGTCGGGCGTCGAGGAGGTGCGAGAGTTTCTTCGTCGCCTCGACGCGGTGTACGAGCAGCTCGACGCCGAGGGACTGGCACACCGCCGCGACGCCAAGATCGGCATCATGGTCGAGGTCCCGGCGGTGGCCCTCCAGGCTGCGGCCTTCGCTCGCTACGTGGACTTCTTCTCGATCGGCACGAACGACCTGACCCAGTTCACGCTGGCCGTCGACCGTGGCAACGACCTGGTGGCCGAGTTGTACCAGGAGCTCCATCCGGCCGTGCTGTCTCTCATCGCGCAGACCGTGAAGGCCGCGGACGCTGCTGGCGTGGACGTCTCCGTCTGCGGCGAGGTCGCGGCAGACCCACGCGTAACGCCCCTCTTGGTGGGCTTGGGCGTCCGGACCCTCAGCGCGTCGCCGGCCTACCTCACGCTCGTCAAGCGCGTGATCCGCGCGTTCACGATCGAGGAAGCCGAGGACCTCGCTGCACGCGCCCTCCGCCAGCCGGATGCGACCTCGGTCCGTCGCCTGCTCGAAACCTTCCTGGCGTGCCACAACAGCGACCTCGCGGCACTCCTCGGACTGGACGCAGAGCCTTCTCCGCTGGCGGGACGCATCTCCATTGCGCTCGGCGAGGACTAGCCCTGCCGCCTGGGCCACCGGGCTCCTTTCTCGACACCACCCCATGTCCGCTCCCCTGTACGACCCCGAGATCGACCCGGACGACATGCGCCGCGCCATTCGCGACTTCCCGGACCACCTGGCGGAAGGATGGGCGCGCGGTGCCCTGCTGGAGGATTCCGGGCTGACAGCGAGCCATGCCAATGGCGTTGTGCTCTGCGGCATGGGCGGCTCTGCAATCGGGGGCGACCTCGTGGCCGGCCTTGCGGAGACCAGCACGTCTCTGCCGTTCACCGTCAACCGGGGATACACGCTGCCCGGTTGGGTCGGCGAGCAGACGATGGTCGTCGTGTCGAGCTATTCGGGAGGCACCGAGGAGACGCTGAGCGCCTTCGAGGAGGCAGAGTCCCGCAATGCAACGGTGGTCGCCATCACATCCGGCGGCGAGGTCCAGCGGCGAGCGGAGGCCGCCGGCTACCCGACCGTTCTGATCCCTGGTGGCCTCCAGCCCCGCGCAGCCCTCGGATACTCGCTCGGCGTGGGCTTGCAATTGGCAAAGGTGCTTGGCCTCGCGGAGCTTACCGACGCCACCGTCGAGGCGGCCATTGACGCCGCACGCCAGCGGGCCGCGCGCCATGACGAGGATGCTGAGGGAAATCCTGCGTGGGACCTGTCGGCCCGCTTCGTGGACGCGCTGCCGATCATCTACACCGGCGTGGGACTTTTGGAGGCCGTCGGCATGCGCTGGCGGACGCAGATCCACGAGAACGCCAAGCATCCCGCCGTGGGCAACCAGCTACCCGAGCTGGACCACAACGAGATCATGGGGTTCGAGTCGGGCCCCAACGACCTGCTGGCGGCGATGCAGGTCGTGGCGCTGCGCGACTCCAGCGACCACGGCCAGGTCGGCAAGCGCTTCGAGGCCACGCGTGCGCTGGTGGAGCCGGCCGTCGGTGGCTGGACGGAGGTCTGGTCCGAGGGGGCATCCCGGCTCGACCGGATGCTGTCGCTTATCCAACTGGGCGATGCGACCTCGTTCTGGCTCGCCATGCGCAAGCGGGTCGATCCAACGCCGGTCGACACGATCCAGGCGCTGAAGAAAAC
>JBCDLV010000550.1:0-1729 GCA_038744895.1 Bacteroidota bacterium
GAGGACGTGTGTGGAGCGCATGGTGTCAAGGGTGTCCTCTCCGCCACGTCCAGGGCCAGACCGTTCTCCGGCGTTCTCCGTCTCTCTCGCCCCGGTTGTCGCACGATCGTACCGATTGCGCGACGTATTCCCCTAGGAATGCGCTGCTTCGGTCGGCGCGGCCGACTGGGTCTCCGGGCGCCACGGCCATCGACGTAGGCCCAGGTAGTTGTCCGGTCCCGGCACAAAGGTGCGCTTCAGCTTGTCCGCGCGGAGCACGTACCGCGCGACGGCAGCGTATGCCCGGGTGGCCTCGACCGGACCGAGTCCCGCACGCGCCACAGCGCGCAGGTACCGAGGCAACGAGCGCAGGGGCAGCTTCGGGCGGAACCCTTCGATGCCGGTCTCGCGCTCGGCCCATTGCTCCCGCGTCATGTACGCTGTGCCAGCGGGGTGCAGGCGCCAGCGGAACAGGTCGTCATCGGCGAAGCGAAAGGGACCGGCGAGCGCGGCCTCGGCAAGCAGGAGCGTGTCGGAACCGTAGAAGTGATGCAGGGACGACTTCTCCAGCACAGAGCGCCGGAAGACGCCGTGGATCGGGGTGTTGAGCATCGTGCTCAGCAGGACACGTTCGAAGCGGCGGCTGGGTAGGCCGTCGATGTCGTCCTCCAAGGCGCGGTCGTCGTTGTAGGCCATCCCGTCGGGTGCCAGGAAAGCTCCCATTGGGTCGTCGTACGGCAGCACCTCCTCGTCGTCGTCGATGTACACCGCGCGACCGTAGGCCAGAGACGCTGTGGGGTCGGCCTCCAGGAGCGCCAGCAGGCGTCCGAGGAAGTCGGGGCTGTGCCGATCGTCGTGGGCGGCCCAGGCGAAGTAAGGGGCCGGCGCCGACAGCCGGAAGGCGCGGTTGAAGTTGGGCAGCGATCCGATGTTGGCCTCGTTTCGGACGTACCGGATTCGCATGTCGCGGAGCGCATACCGGTGGGCGATGTCCGGCGTGGCATCCGTCGAGGCGTTGTCCACGATGACCAGCTCGAAGTCGCCGAACGTCTGCGCACAGAAATCCTCGAGCGTTTGCCCGAGGAACCGCTCCCCGTTGTAGACGGGGAGGCCAATGGAGACGACGGGAGAGGCGAGCGCCGGTCCCAACACGTTCGGGGAGATCGATGGGGCCATGGAATCGGCATCGGCGTGGCTCGGGCCGATCATGTACCCGCCGAGGGAACGTCTAGCGGACAGTTAGCACAGGTATATAGGGCCGTCGCAGTCTCCACCCGTCTCACTTTGGGACGCCCGCTGGCGCACGCTACGCGGCACGCGCCCTGGCCACGCATCCACCCCGACCTGTCCGCTGGCGCACGCGGGGCGTGGCGGATCCGGCTGGCGTGGCGAAGGCCGTCTCTAGTCACTGGGCGGGTGTGGAACCGTCGGGTTCGGAGGCACCAGAGGGAGACCCATGTGACCGTCGCCCTCAGCGGGCACCGCAGGCGCGTAGCCGTCGCCGCCCGGCTCGCCGCGCGTCGGCGTCCGTCGCTGACCGTAGAGTCGAAGTTCGTGCTGGGTGACCTCGTCCTCGGTAAACCGCCAGCGGAGCACGCGCGCCGTCACGCCGCCGACGATGGCATACGGAGGCACGTCGCGGGCCACCAGAGCGCCAGCGGCGACGATGGCCCCTCGGCCGACGGTCACTCCGGAGAGCACCGTGGCGCTGTACCCGATCCACACGTCGGACTCCACGACGAGGCGCTCC
>JBCDLV010000551.1:0-1722 GCA_038744895.1 Bacteroidota bacterium
GGGAAGGTGCCGACGTGGAAGCGGGTCGCATCCGGGTGGAGCTCCAGCCCCACACGTTCGAAGTCGTCCCAGTCGACGGGCCCATTGAGCCAACCGCGGAGGGGGCGCACACGCTCCATCAGGTGCGGCGAGACGGCCACGAACCCCGCGCCTTGCATCGACCCGAGCCACTTGTGGCCGCCGACCGCCAGCAGGTCCGCCTGGATCTCCTGAACGTCGATGCGAACCGCACCGACGCCCTGGATGCCATCGACCACGAAGAGGATGCCCCGCTGGCGGCAGAGGTCGCCGATGGCCGCGAGGTCGCAGCGGAAGCCGCTGAGGAACTGCACGGCAGAGACCGCGACGACGCGCGTCTCGGGCCGGAGCGTCGCCTCGATATCGTCCAGCGTGAACGCGCCGTCTCGGTGCGGGATGGCATCGGTCACGACGTCCCGGTCGTGCAGCGCCCGCCACGGGAGCAGGTTGGAGGGAAACTCGCAGCCAGGAACGGCCACACGGTCGCCCGGCTGCCAGTCGAGGCCCTGGGCCACCAGGTTGAGCCCGTAGGACGTGTTCGGCACGAGCGCCGTCTGCGACACGTCGGCGCCGACGAGGGTCGCAGCCCGCTGGCGCGCGCGCTCGATGCGCTCCAGGTCCACGGGGAAGTTGTTGGGCATCCGCCCGGGGACGTGCCCTGCCCGGCCCGCTAGGAAGTCGGCCGCGGCGCTGTGAGCGGACTCGGACAGCACGCCGGTCGCGGCATGATCGAGGTAGACCGTGTCGTCTGGCAGACGGAACTGAGACCGGAAGGCGTTGAGTGTCATGTCGTGTCGGGCGGGTTCAGGGACAGCGCGCCGGCGGGTTCTATCCACCAGCGGGCGTGCCGCTCGCAAGATCGTCCTACTGGTCCTTCTCGACGCGCTCGCGGTGCTCTTCGGGCGACTCGTGGGCTGTGAGTTCGGCGGCCTGCTCAACGGCATCGTCGGCGTCCTCGCGGTCCTCGGCATCGGCGCGAACGGGATCTTGGATGGCCTCCGCTGGCGCCGAGAGTTCCAGCTCAACGAGAATCGGGAAGTGGTCGCTGCCAACGGAGGGCAGGCGCCGAAGCTCCACGAGGGCGAAGTGCTCCGAGTGGAACACATGGTCGAGCGGGTAGCGCAGCCACCAGTGGTCGGCGTGGAAGGTCGAGAACGTGCCGCGTCCGACGCGAGGGTCCAGCAGGCCGGAGACCTTCTGGAACAGCGCCGTCGTCTGGCTCCAGGCGACATCGTTGAGGTCGCCGCACACGATCACGGGGCGGTCATGCCGTGAGACGCTGCGGCCGGCCAAGACCAACTCGGCATCGCGCAGGGTCGAGTCCTGCTGAATGTCCGGGCGAGGCGGACGCGGGTGAAGCACCACCACCTGCACCTCCTCACCCGACCGAAGATGCATCGTCAGGAACAGACTCGGCACCTCGGGCTCGACGAGGTACCGCACCTCGGCCGAGGACAGCGGCAGTCGTGAGCGGACCAGCATCCCGTAGGTGTCATCTTGGGGCACCTCCACCGCGTGCGGGTACTCGTCAGCGAGTTGCGCGGCCGTTTGGGCCCACCACGTGTCGGTCTCGACGGCCGCGATGACGTCCGGATCGGCCTCGCGGACGGTGCGCAGCCACCGCTCACCGTCTCGGTTTTCCATCAGGACGTTGGTGACCATGAGCCGTACGCGGCGGTCGGGGTCCGCCAGCGGTCCCTGGAC
>JBCDLV010000552.1:0-1706 GCA_038744895.1 Bacteroidota bacterium
AAGCTCCGCCGGCTCGTGGGCCTGATCGACCAGGAGGTGTGGCAGGGCCTGAACATGGACGTCAAGGGCGAGATCTACGAGGGCCTGCTCGAAAAGAACGCCGCCGACACCAAGAGCGGTGCCGGGCAGTACTTCACGCCGCGCCCGCTGATCGAGACCATCGTCGCCTGCGTCCAGCCCCAGGTCGGCGAGACCGTATGCGACCCGGCCGTCGGCACCGGCGGGTTCTTCCTCGCTGCGCACGACGCCATGAAGCGCGGCGACCTCGACCGCGACGAGCGGGACACGCTCGCCCGCGAAACCTTCCACGGCTGGGAGATCGTGGACAACACGGCGCGGCTCTGCGCCATGAACCTGTTCCTCCACGGCGTCACCGGCGAGGAAACCGAGGACGGGTTCGCGAGCCCCATCCACGTCGCGGACGGTCTCATGGAGCACCCTGGCGTCTACTTCGATGTCGTGCTCTCCAACCCACCGTTCGGCAAGAAGTCCAGCGTGACCGTCATCGGCGAGGACGGGACGGCCCAGCGCCAGACGCTCAGCTACGAGCGCGACGACTTCCGTGCGACCACGAGCAACAAGCAGCTCAACTTCCTCCAGCACATCGCGAGCATCCTCAAGCCCGACGGAGGTCGCGCGGCGGTCGTCGTGCCGGACAACGTGCTGTTCGAGGGCAGCGCCGGCGAGCGAGTCCGCGAGCGGCTGCTCCGCGAGTACGACGTCCACACGCTCCTCCGCCTGCCCACGGGCATCTTCTACGCACAGGGCGTCAAGGCCAACGTCCTCTTCTTCGACCGGAAGCCCCCGCGCGAGGAGCCCTGGACCACCGACCTCTGGGTCTACGACCTCCGCACCAACCAGCACTTCACTCTCAAGACGAACCCGCTCCGCGCCGCCGACCTCGCGCCCTTCGTCGAGGCCTACCGCGCCGACGACCGCCGCCAGCGGGAGGAGTCTGAGCGGTTCAAGCGGTTCACCCTAGAGGAGATCGAGGCGCGCGACAAGCGCTCCCTCGACCTGTTCTGGCTCCGCGACGACAGCCTGGACGACGCCGCGGACCTCCCCGAGCCCGACGTGCTGGCGGGCGAGATCGTCGAGAGCCTGCGCGGCGCACTGGAACAGTTCGAGGCGATCACAGACGCGCTGGAGACCACGTAGCCCGCACTCGGCTGGCGGAAGCGCTCCGCCAGCGAAGAGAAGCGCGAACACAGGAGGGCGTCCCCTCCGCTGGTGCCCTTTAACACAGCCCGGCGGAGCCCGCCACAGATGTCGCGCGTTTGCGCTCCGTGCCCGACTCTGTCCTCATCCTCCACGGCCTCGGCCGGACCTCGCTCTCGATGGCCCCGCTGGCGCTCGGCCTCCGACGCGCGGGGTTCCACACGACGCTGGTCGACTATCCGTCGCGGCGCCACTCCGTCGAGGAGCTGGTCGAAGCCGTTGTCGCACCTCGCGTAGAGGCCTTGGGCCACCACAGCGAGCGCGTCCACTTCGTGACGCACTCGCTCGGCGGCGTGCTGGCGCGTGCGCACGCGGCGATGCGCTACGACGCCGGCCACCGGGGAGACGACTCGCGCGCCGTTATGATCGCGCCACCCCATGCCGGGTCCGAGATCGCAGACCTCCTGCGCCAGCGGCAGCCGTTCAAGTCGGTCCTGGGGCCGACGCTGCAGGAGCTCGGCACCGACCCAGACAGCGTTCCGCTGGGG
>JBCDLV010000553.1:0-1704 GCA_038744895.1 Bacteroidota bacterium
GGCCGGTAGCTCGGGCGAGGCCGGTGGCGTGGGCGAGGCGCGCGTGGCGGTGTACGACGCGCTGGGCCGCGAGGTAGCCGTGCTGCACGAGGGCCCGTCAGCGGGTGCAGTGACGGTGTCGGTGGACGCCGGCCAGCTGGCGCCGGGTGCGTACGTGATCCGTGCCGAGGCCGGAGCGGTGGTACGGACGCAGGCACTCACCATCGTGCGATGACCGGTGTGCGATGACCGCCATGCGATGACCGGCGTGCGATGACCGCCATGCGATGACCGCCGTCGCGTAGGCGCCCTCTTCGCGCGAGGACTCCGGCCGCATCGACCGACGCGCCCCGCTGGCACCGGCTGGCGGGGCGCGTCTGTGTTCGGCTCGCGCCTCGTCGTGGGGACACCGCCAGCGGGACGGCACGCCAGCGGAACGGGCGGTTCGGACCGCAAGACGCTCGCTAGGCTGACGAAAACGCTCGACCGCCGATGCGCCCCCTCGCTCTCCTCTGCGCTTTCTCCGTTTCCGTCCTCGCGCAGACGCCCCCACAATTCGAAGAGCGCGAGTCGTCGGACATCGTGCTCTACAAGTACCGTCCGCTCGGACTCACCGACATCGGCGACGGCGTGTCGCCTGCCTTCGGAGACCTCGATGCCGACGGGGACCTCGACCTGATCCTCGGCGAGGACGCCGGGCGGTTCTTCTACTCCGAGAACGTGGGCACGCGGACGGCACCGCGATTCGCGACGCCAGTCCCGGACACGCTCGGCTTACCACGGGTCCTGCCCGCTGCAAACGCCGCGCTGGGAGACCTGGATGGCGACGGCGACCTCGACCTGCTGATGGGGCGGGGCGACGGGCGCTTCGTGCATTACGAGAACGTCGCCCCCCGGTAGCACGTCGCCAGCGGGCAGGTGTCGGCCAGTCGTAGGCGCCCTCGGACTACCGCCAGCGGGGGGGCCCTGCTGGCGCGGCTGCATCGCGCCACGAGACTGGCGCCAGCAGGGACGGCTCGACGGCGGTCCGCCCTCTGCGGTCGTCCCGCCGGGCACCCGTCCGGCCGATTGCCGTTGACCGGGCCCCGCACCCGAGTCTACGTTGGCCCCATGTTTGCTGTCGACCACGTCCTCGTCTCCGACGCCCTCCTGGACGCGCCCTTCGCGTGCCACCTCGGGAGCTGCTTCGGCGCGTGCTGCGTCCACGGCGACCGCGGCGCGCCCCTCGACCCCGACGAGCGCGGCGCCCTCGACGACGCGCTGCCGGCCATCGCGCATCGCCTGCGCCCCGAGGCCCGCGCCGAGATCGCCAAGCGCGGCACCTGGGAGGGCGACGACCAAACGGGCTACTACACCGCCACCATCCGCGGGCGCGAGTGCGTCTTCGTGACCTACGACGGCTCCGGTGGCCGCGCCGTCGCCAAGTGCGCACTCCAGCAAGCGTTCTGGGACGGCAAGATCGGGTTCGAGAAACCGGTCTCGTGCCACCTCTACCCGGTCCGCATCGAGAGCTACGGCACCGGCGAGGGCGCCGTCGACGTCATCAACTACGAGCGGATCAGCCTCTGCGATGCCGCCGTGCCACACGGCCGCCGCTCCGGCGTCCAGCTGGCGGACTTCCTCGACCGGCCGCTCACGCGCAAGTACGGCGCCGCCTGGACCGCCAAGTTCCACGAGACGCTGCGCCAGCGGCGCGCTGACGTCGGCGTCGGTCCCCAGCCGACC
>JBCDLV010000554.1:0-1703 GCA_038744895.1 Bacteroidota bacterium
GACGAGCCTCCGCCGAATGCAGCGTCGCCGCCGATGCCCACGCTCGTCGCGACGTTCTTGGTGTTGGAGGCGGTCGCCTGGTCTCCGTCCACGAGGCCCTGAACACGGTTGAAGACATCATCAGCGACCTCGTTTGAGCGCTCGATGGTGGTACCAATCGGTGCCTCTGCCGTGATGATGATCCGGTTCGGATCTGTGGTCGGGAAGAACTCCGTCCCTGTCGGCGCGACGGCAAACAGCGCGAAGATGGCCACCAGGGTCGCCAGGGTCCCCGTCAGCAGGCGCGCGCGGTTGTCCGTGAGCACCAAGTACGGCTGCCCAAACGAGGTCGTCTTCCGCTGGCGACGGCCGCCGAAGACCACACCGGCCAGCCCGGCCAGGACGATCACGATGGGGAGCGCCACCAGTTCGAGAACGAGGGCGACCCCGCCCTCGCCGCCCGGACCGTACGTGATGCGCCCCGAGAGGGACAGCGCCACGATAAGCGCGACAACGATCGCGCCAAACCCGAGCCCCAGCTTGACGCTCGTGCGCCCGCCGAGGTAGGCGCTCTCCAGCGCGTGGAACAGAATCCCCAGCACGCCGACGACCAGCGCCAGCAGGCCCGGCGCGATCAGGAGAAAGCCTGCTGGCGCGGCCAGGGCGTTGAGCACGGCGCCCGCGATGAGCAGCACGAACCCAGCGGTGAAGGCGCCCAGCGCCAGCGTGTTGCGAAGCATGGGCCGCCGCACCGAGTAGTCGCGCTGGAGCATCCACGCGAGGAAGGTGCGGTAGCGAGCCGTCATCCGCGGCACGGTCTCGCTGGCGAAGCGCTCGTGCGCGGGGCTGAGGACGTAGGCGAAGAGGGCCACCAGGGCCGGGATGGCGATCGCCAGGAAGACGAGCGTCTTCCAGTTGGCAATGCCCACGATCAGCGCCGTGAAGGCGACGGCCGCCAGGCCGATCTTGCGCCCGCGCGGCACGCGCCCGTTGGCATCGCGGAGCTGGAACCCACGCCGGGCAGGTGCCTCGTCCGACGAGCCTCGCGTCTCGGCGTCGGTCTTCATCAGGTAGCCGGTCACGACCGGGTTGATGATGAGCGCCACAAACAGCGAGCACGACAGCGTCACGATGAGCGTCAGCGGCATGTAGCCCATGAACTCGCCGATGATGCCCGGCCACAGGAGCATCGGCGCGAACGCAGCAACCGTCGTCGCGGTGGACGCGGCCACGGCGCCGCCGACCTCCGCCGTGCCTCGGCGCGCGGCCTCCCACGGGCCGTAGCCCTCCTCGCGGAAGCGGTAGATGTTCTCGATGATCACCACCGCGTTGTCGACCAGCATGCCGAGCGCGATGATCAAGCTGAACAGGATGATGAAGTTCAGCGTCTGCCCCATCGCGGCGAACACGAGGAAGCTGAGGAACATGCTCAGCGGGATCGCTAGCCCGACCAGCGCGGCGTTGCGCACGCCGAGGAAGAACAGCAGCACGACGATCACGAAGAGGATGCCCGCGATGATGTTGTTCTCCAGGTCCTCGACCAGGATCTCGACCTGCTCTGACTGGTCGCCGGTCAGCAGCACGCTGGCGTCGGACGGGAGCGGGAACGCGTCGATGACGTCCTCGACGCGGTCTACGACCTCGATGATGTTCTCGCCCGAGGCCTTCTTGACGCTGAGCCGGATGACCTGCAGGTTGTCGATGTCGCCGACCGGTACGAACTC
>JBCDLV010000555.1:0-1703 GCA_038744895.1 Bacteroidota bacterium
CCAGCGGGACGCATATCGCGACGAGACCGGCCTACGGCGTTCCGACGGCGCTGCCCAACTCGCTCGCCTCCTCGACGAGCGCCTGGAGCCGGCGTGCCCAGTCCATGGCGGCGTGGAACACCCCCGCGTCGAGCCTCACCTGTGTCGCGATCCGACGGATGGCTTCGAGTTCGCTAGGGTGGAACCGGCCGTCGGCGTAGGCCACGAGCAGGAGCTCGATCAGCAGGACCACGCGCGAGCGCTCCGTGCCGAACAGCAGGTGGAGGTTGCCGGTCGCCGTCGGCGCGCCAGCGGTTTCGGCCTGGACACCGGCTGCCACGTAGAGTCGGTCGAGCCGCTCGACCTCCTGGATCGCCAGCCGGTGGTCGGCATCGACCACCTGGCGGGCCAGGACCAGAAACGCGCGGCGCTGCTCGTGGGTCAGCTCGTGGAGAAACATGACGGCCTCGGGGACGGAGGGGGGAAGACTACGCCTCCGCTGGCGTCGGGGCGGGGCCGTTACGGAATCATCACGGAGGTCTCAGTCCGCCGCGGCCCACTCGCCGAGGGCGTCGAGCAGCGGGATGAGCGCCTGGCCTTTCTCCGTGAGGCGGTACGAAACGGCGGCTCCCCGCTGGCGCCGGGCGACGACGCCAGCAGCCGTGAGGGCGTCGAGTTCTGCTGTGAGTGCCTTTGACGAGATCGCGTGGCCTGCGGGATCGGTGACCTGCGCCCGGAGCCGGCCGAACCGGGCCTCTCCCATCGCCAGCCGGCCCACCACAGGCACAGACCATTTGCCAGACAGAACGTCGGCAGCAGCGCGAACGGGACAGGGGCCGCGGTGACGAGCCGAGGCAGCTGGCGGGGAATCCATAGCAGAACGTGGTTACGTCGAGGAAACCATTCCGGAACGACAGATCGAGACTCGCGGTGCCGAGCCACACAGACCCACCCGCCTTCCATGCGTCTCGCTGTCTTCGGCGCCACCGGCCGAACCGGCCGTCCTCTTCTGCGCCACGCCCTCGCCGCCGGCCATCCCATCGTCGCTTCGGCGCGCACACCGGCCAAGCTCGACGATCTCCGCTCGGACGCCCTCACGGTGATCCAGGGCGATGTCACAGATCCTGCCCACGTGTCTGAGGTCGTGCACGGCGCTGACGCTGTGCTTCTGACGCTGGGGCCCACCAAGGGAGCTCCGGAGGACCTCATGAGGCAGGCGGCGGCGAACGTCATCGACGCCATGACACACCATGGAGTCCAGCGTGTCGTGACCGAGACGGGCGCCGGCGTGGCCGACCCCAAGGACCCCGGTGGCCTGGGGCCGGCGTTCATGCGCGGCGTGATGAAGGTGGTCGCGCGCCGACTCCTCGACGACTCCGAGGGGCATGTCGAGGCCTTCCGCCGGTCTGGGCTCGACTGGACTGCCGTGCGCGCGCCTCGCCTCACGGAAGGCCCCGAGACGGGGTCCGTGCGCACGGGCTACTTCTCGATGGGTCCAGGCCACAGCGTCTCGCGAGCCGACGTGGCTGCCGTCATGCTCCGGCTGGCGACATCGGACGCGTTCGTCGGCGAAGCTCCGCACGTCACCTCCGGCTAGAGAGCGACGAGCGACGAGCGACGAGCGACGAGCGACGAGCGACGAGCGACGAGCGACGAGCGACGAGCGACGAGCGACGAGCGACGAGCGACGAGCGACGAGCGACGAGCGACGAGCGACGAGCGAC
>JBCDLV010000556.1:0-1698 GCA_038744895.1 Bacteroidota bacterium
CAGATCATCGGCGGGACCAAGAACGTCCGCGTGGACCGCGTGCGCCAGCTGGCGCCGGATCTGGTGATCGCCAACAAAGAGGAGAACGTCCGCGAGCAGGTCGAGGCCATCGCGGCCTTTGCGCCCGTGTGGGTCACCGACGTCGCCGACGTGGACGGCGCGCTCGCGATGATCCGCGACGTGGGCGCCGCCACAGGCCGCTGGCCGGCGGCCGACCAGCTGGCGCAGGACATCGGGGACGACTTCGACACACTCTCGGAGGCGCCGCTGCTGCGCGCGCTCTACCTCATCTGGCGCGACCCCTGGATGACGGTCGGCGACGACACCATCATCGCCGATGTGTTGCGACGCGGCGGGTTCACGAACGCCGCCGAGGGCCGAACGCGGTACCCGTCCCTCTCCGACGACGAGTTCGCCGCGCTCGCGCCCGACGTCGTACTCCTCTCGTCAGAGCCATACCCGTTCCAGGACAAGCACCTCGACGAGGTCCAGGCGCTCGTACCGGGCGTTCCCGTCCTCCTGGTCGACGGCGAGCCGTTCTCGTGGTACGGACCCCGGCTGGCGCACGCGCCAGCGGCGCTTCGCGACATCCGCCAGCGGCTGGCGTCACGGGGCTGAGGGCCCCACTTCTGCCTCACAGACCTACCTCGTACGCCAGCAGGTCAGCCGCCGGTCACGAAGGGCTGGAGGAACAGCTCCACCTCGCCGTTGCCGACCATCGGGTAGTCCGGCTTGGGCTGCGGGTCGCTGTCGCTGTACATCGAGAACATGGGGCAGTTGCCAGCCGGCACCTCGAACTTCTGCGAGCCGAGCACCTCGGCGGTCTGCGCGACGCGCACCTCGTACTCATACGCCGCATCGTGCGTCTGGACGGTCCACGTCGTCCCCGTGTCGTCGTCCTCGTAGCCCTCGCAGAGCTCCGCTGGCGTGGCCGAGACGCGCGTCACGCACAGCACCAGCGCCGCGTCGGCAAGGTCTGGGAAGCTGAGGCGCCACCCGTCGGGGAAGTCGCCGACCATCGTCCCAGAGAACTCGGCGTCCCCGTCCGACCGGAGGTGAACGAACGAGTGAACGCCAGCGCCCGGTGTGTACTCGGCGGCAGCGGGCTGGCCGGCTGTTCCCCGGCAGACCTGAGCGAAGTCGCGGTCGAAGAGCGGGCTGTCCTCGGACGTCTCGACCGCGTCCTCGTCGAGGATGTCCGCGTCGGTGTCATCTCCCTGGCAGCCGGAGACGGCGGCGGCGCAGAGGACAGCGAGGAGAAGCGAGCGACGTGTCATCTTGGGGAAGGCGATCGACAGAGCGGCCAAGCTAGAAGCCTTCGCGCGGCCCTCCGCAGCGGGTCGGTCCTTTTCGCCAATCGTGGAAGCCCGCTGGCGGCCGCACGCCAGCGGGACATGGGCTGGCGATGTCGCGTCGCACGCTCTGACGAGGGCTCGGCACGATGACAGCCTACGCAGCGCGCTATGGCCGGGTATAGCGAAGCGTGATGCGGTCCAGGTAGGCCCAGTCGGTGATCGCGTTGATCGTCCGGACGAGCGTGTCGCCATCCCGCTCGGCCCAGTCGCAAAGGATCGTGTCGCCGTCGTTGTAGCGCGTCTGGACGAAGTTGGGGCGGACCGCGGGTCCTGCCGACGACAGCCGACGGTCCTCGGGACGGAGTTGGACGTGGGCGCCGCTCCAGACGAGCGTCCCGCTGAA
>JBCDLV010000557.1:0-1696 GCA_038744895.1 Bacteroidota bacterium
CCACGGCCTGTTTGCACGTCTGGACCGTCTCGGACTCACCGTCGAGGACGATCAGCGGGATGCGGTCTACGATCGGTTCGTCGCGCTGGCGGACAAGAAGAAGGAGGTCTACGACGCGGACCTCGAGCTCATCGCCGATCCGCACGCCGCCCTCGACCGTGAGACGCCAGCGTACACGCTGGTCGGCTTGCAAGTCACGACGGGCACCAACGAGCCGCCCCATGCCGAGGTCACCCTCCTGGACGGCTCCTCTGGCGAGGTCCGGGTCGACACGGCCACGGGCGATGGCCCGGTCGACGCGGTCTACCGCGCCATCGACGGGGCGGCCGGACGTCCGCACCGACTGGAACAGTACACCATCCGCGCGCTCACCGCCGCTGCCGATGCCCAAGGCGAAGCGCTGGTCGTGGTCTCCGACGGACCCGCCCGCGCGCAGGGCAAGGCCACCTCGACGGACATCGTCCGGGCCTCGGCAGAGGCTTACATCCAGGCCCTCAACGGCCTCGACGCCGACGAGCACGCGGAGGGGGACTTCGTCCAGGAGGGCATCATGGCCTCGTTCGGACAGGGATGAGCATGCCTCACTCGCATTCCCCGCCGCCGGCAGAGCGTCTCGACCAGCCGAACTCCTCTCTTCCTGTCATCCTGAGCGGAGCGAACGGAGTGAGCGCAGTCGAAGGATCTCGACGCGGCCGAACCGCTCATTGCGGCCAGTCGCGAAGGGTCCAACCGTCGGCGCTGAGATCCTTCGACTCCGGCCTGCGGCCTCTGCTCAGGATGACACGAGGAAAGGCCCTACTACCCCACCACCCGCTGGCGGAGGGCGTCCGCCAGCGGGGAGGGCGCCGGGAGGCTCACGCACCACGAAACACGCAACACGCCCGATGAGAAGCGACACCGTCAAGGCTGGGTTCGAGCGAGCGCCGCACCGCGCGCTTCTCCGCGCGACCGGGCAGATCACGTCCGACGACGACTTCCAGAAGCCCTTCATCGGCGTCTGCAACTCGTACATCGACCTCATCCCGGGGCACGTCCACCTCCAGTCGTTCGGCAAGGTGGTCAAGCACGGCGTCCGCTCCGCTGGCGGCGTCCCGTTCGAGTTCAACACGATCGGCGTCGACGACGGGATTGCGATGGGCCACCTGGGGATGCGCTACTCGCTTCCCTCCCGCGAGCTCATCGCCGACGCCGTCGAGACCGTCGTCGAGGCCCACCAGCTCGACGGCATCGTCTGCATCCCCAACTGCGACAAGATCGTCCCCGGCATGCTGATGGGCGCGCTCCGCGTGAACGTTCCCGTCGTGTTCGTCTCCGGTGGCCCGATGAAGGCCGGCAGGCTCCCCAACGGCGACAAGATCGACCTGTCGAGCGTGTTCGAGGGCGTCGGCAAGCACCAGACGGGCGAGATCGACGACGCCGGGCTCTATGACCTGGAGGCCCTCGCCTGCCCGACGTGCGGAAGCTGCTCGGGCATGTTCACGGCCAACTCCATGAACTGCCTCATGGAAGCGCTCGGGCTGGCGCTTCCGTACAACGGGTCGATCCTCGCGACCGACCCGCGGCGTCGCCAGCTGGCGCGCTCGGCGGCACGGCGCGTGGTGGAGTTGGTGCACGAGGGCGTCACGCCGCGCGACATCGCGACGGCCAAGGCCTTCGACGATGCCGTCGCCCTCGACATGGCGATGGGCGGCTCGAC
>JBCDLV010000558.1:0-1692 GCA_038744895.1 Bacteroidota bacterium
CGCCTCCTCCGGCATCGGCCGGGGCTTTGCGCAGGCCCTCGCCGCCAGAGGCCTCAACCTGGTCCTCGTCGCCCGGCGCGAGGGTGCCCTCCGCCAGCTGGCGGAGACTCTCCCGACGGAGACGCGCGTCGTACCTGCCGACCTGGCCTCTAGCGACGGGCTCGATACCGTCGAGCGAGAAACGGCCGACCTCGACGTGGGCCTCCTGGTGGCCGCGGCAGGCTTCGGCACGTCCGGGCCGTTCGCGGACAGCGACCTCGCCGTCGAGAGCGCGATGCTGGACGTGAACGTCGGCGCTGTGCTCCGGCAGTCGCACCACTTCGGCGGCCGGTTTGCCGCCAGAGGTCGCGGCGGGATAGTCCTGCTCGGCTCGCTGGTCGGCTTCCAGGGGACACCCTACGCGGCCCACTACGCCGCTACGAAGGCGTACGTCCAGACCCTCGCCGAGGCGCTCTACGTCGAGATGAAGCCGCGCGGCGTGGACGTGCTCTCCGTCGCGCCAGGCCCGGTGGCCACCGGGTTCGCCGACGTGGCCGGCATGCGGATGGGCGCGACGGTGCCCATACCGACCGTCGTGGAGCAGTCGCTGCGCGCGCTCGGCCGGAAGCAGACGGTCCGCCCGGGTCTTCTGACGAAGGTGCTCCTCGCGGGCCTTCGCTCGGTCCCGCGCTCGGGCAGCGTCCGCATCATGGAGCGCGTGATGGGCGGCATGACTCAGCACCAGCGCACGGCCTGACGCTCCGCTACCTATTCCGATAGCCCTGACGCCAGAGCGCCTGCAGGATTGACACATCACCAGCAGGCTCCGCCATCGCCAGCGGGCGACGCGAGGAGGACCGGGACGACAGTCGCGGATCCAGGCTGGGCGGCTCTAATCATGACGGCCGAGCAGCCCTGACCCGCATCGCTGTCCTATCGTACGATGGTGAGCCGCCGTGTCCGCGTTCCGCCCAGCGCCGAGAGTCGGGCAACGTAGACACCGGGCGCCAGCAGGCTCGTGTCCAGCCGTTCCGTGTGGCGTCCCGCGGACCGCTCGGCCGAGGCCACAACGGCGACTTCACGACCGAGCGCGTCGTAGACCGAGAGACGCACCGTACCAGGTGCGGACAGCGAGTAGCTCAAGGCGACCGGACCGCTGGCGGGGTTCGGCACGGGGGGCGCCAGGGTGAGCGTGGCCCCTGGGCTGGAGCCCTCAGACGAGACCGCGATGCCGCTTAGCACCGCCCCGGCGCCTGCAGGATCGGTGAACGTCTCCTGGTACCCCGTGCAACCGAAAAGCGTCGTCGCGCCGTCCGCGCTCAGCGCCACACTGCCGCAGCCGTTCTCATTTCCGTTGTCGATGACGGTCGTGCGCAGTGCCTCTGTCCAGGTGCTGCTGTCGCCAGCATCGAAGACGTAGGCGGTACCGCCGTAGGTCACAGGAAAGTCGCGGTGCTCCGGGGCCGTAGCGATCAGGAAGCGTCCGTCGGCGGTGAGCGCGAGGCCGGTGCCGAATTCCTCCCCACGACCGCCCGCGCTTTGCGCGGCGTCGCTGGGGCGGAGAAACTGCCGCTCCGTCCAGGTCTCGCCCTCGCGCGTGAACATGTAAACGGCGCTGTTGAACTGGTCGAATCCAGAGTTGCGCACGGCGAGCGTGGTGCCGTCGCCGTCGATGGCGATGGACTCGGCGAAGTCCTGGGAGTTGCCGGTCCG
>JBCDLV010000559.1:0-1684 GCA_038744895.1 Bacteroidota bacterium
CGCTGGCGGTGGTCGCCCCGCAGGTGCTGCGTTGGATCGCACCGGACGCGACGACGGCCGTCGCCGCGGTCGTGCCTGTTCCCACCGTGACCTGGCTTCCCGAGGTCGCTGTCGGCTCGCCGGCGCCAGCGGTGGAGGCGGTTCCGGCAGCGATGCCCGTCCTCCCGGTCCTTCTCGGGCTGGCGGTCGTGGCGGCTGGAACCCTCACGCTCGTCGCATTCGCCTCGCTGCTGCGGAGCCTGGTGGCCGTCCGCTCGGTCCGCCGCTCGCTGGCGCCAGCGGGCTCCGAGGCGCACGACGCCGTCGCCGACGCGCGCCAGCGGCTCGGTATCCGCCGCGCGGTGTCGGTGGCCCAGGCGCCAGCGGGGGTGGCGCCGTTTACGGTGGGGTGGCGCCGGCCTCTCGTGGCGCTGCCCGCCGACCTGTCGGCCGAGGCCCTCGATGCGGCTGTGCTCCACGAGGTCGCCCACGTCCGCCGGTCGGACTTCGCGTGGCACGCAGCGCAGCGAGCCGTCACGGCCGTGTTCGCAGCACACCCGCTGGCGTGGGTGCTCGGGCGTGGCCTGGACCTCGACCGCGAGCGGGCCGCCGACGCGCTCGTGCTGGCCTCTGGCACCTCGCCCAAGACCTACGCCGACCTCCTCTTCTCGTACGCCACGCTCCCCGCCCCGCCGCTCGCGCTGGGCGCCACGCACGGCTCCTCCGCTCTCAAGTCTCGCATCGATGCCATGACTCATCGCCTCTCTGCGTCCCAATCTCGCCGCCTGCACCAACTAGGTCGCCTCGTAGGCCTCGTCGTTTTGACAGCCGTCGTCGGCGGTGCAACACTGATGTCCCCGACGTCTTCTGCTCTTCAAGGCGAGAACCTTGGCGACCCGTTTGCCTACGTTGAGCGCTTGGACGTCTACCGAGCGAATGTCGAGCCGCCCGAGGCCTTCGCGTACTTGCGCGATGACGCTCCGGCTGGGACTGCAGAGGCTATCGTTGAGGCTCTCTCGGATTCAGAAGGTGACATCCGCGTTACGCTCTACGGTCCGGAGAACGCTACATCGTTCAACAGTAACCCAGAGGCACTGGGACCACGCAGGCTCGGAATGGGAGCAGTCCGGGTTCACTCAGTCGGGACACGTCCTGTGAGAGGTCCAGAGCGCGATATGGCGCCTGCTCCTGACCTGCCGGACGGCGCGGACCGCACGGTCGAAGGCCTCGTCCTCGACGCGGATTCACGATCTCCAATCGCAGGCATCAGCGTTGCTGTCACTGGCACCACCGTCGGAGCCGCCACCGGACCAGACGGCCGGTACCAGCTCAACGATGTCCCTGCTGGCGACCAGCGTCTCCGCGTGTCCGGGCCGGGCTACACGATGCGGGTTGTCGCCCTCGCTGCCGACCAGACCTCGCTCGACATCGCGCTCACGACGCGGAATGCGGGCCCTTCTGGCGTCGTTCAGACCTCGCCAGCGGGTGCACCCCGACCTGACGTGTTCGAAGTAGCGGAGGTCCAGCCGGAGTTGATTGGAGGGCTGGCAGCACTCCAAGAGCGCGTCGTGTACCCGTCGATGGCCCGCGAGGCGGGCATCGAAGGCCAGGTCGTGGTCCAGTTCATCGTGGACGAAGAGGGCAACGTCACAGACCCCGTTGTCCTCCGCTCGCCAGCGGACATCCTCTCCCAAGCGGCGCTGGA
>JBCDLV010000560.1:0-1680 GCA_038744895.1 Bacteroidota bacterium
GATGTCGGTCGGCTGAACGAGCGGTGCCAGGCGGCCCGTCCCGAGGCCGACGTCGTCGCGGTAGAACGTGGCGTCGAGCACGCCGAAGGGCAGGCGGAGCCCTTCGATGCCCTCGATACGGTCGCGCAGCCTGCGCGCCAGATGGACGCCTCGCGTTTGCATGCCCACGAGCGCCAGCCGGTCGGCCGGGGTAGCACCATCGTCGAGTTCCTCGACCACCTGGCGGGCGAGACGGTCGAGCGTCCGCGCGACATCGTCGGCGTCGAGGAGGTGAGCCTTGACCGGATCGGGCGGCGGCATGGTGCGAAGCTAGCCTCATCTGGATCCGAAGGGGACCAATGGCCCTCTCCGCTGGCGATATCCTGGCGCACCTTCCCGGTTTGCCGATGCCCGGCTCCCAGCCCGACGTCGCGGTCGTCATCCCGCTCTACAACAACGCACCGTGGGTCGAGGAGACGCTGGCCTCGGTCCGCGCCCAGGCCCTTGCGCCAGCGGAGGTCGTCGTCGTGGACGATGGGTCCACGGATGGCGGACCGGATCGGGTCGACGCGTTGCCCGGGGTCCGGCTCGTCGAGAGCCCTGGAAACGGCGCCAGTGCGGCGCGGCGGCATGGGCAGAACCTCACGACGGCCCCCCTAATCGTCTTCCTGGATGCCGACGATCTGTGGGACCCGGAGCACCTCCGCCTGCTGGCGGCGGCACTCGACACAGATCCTGATGCTGGTGCCGCCGTGGGCCGGACGCAATCCTTCCTGGACGGAGACGTGCGCCAGCGGAGGCGGCCTCCCCGGCTGGCGACAACGTCGGTCGATCCGTGGGATCAGTTCCCGAGCACCTTCACGTCCACGCCGTCCAGCGTTCTGATCCGCCGACGCGTTTTGGAGTCGACCGGCGGGTGGGTGCAAGGCATCATCGGGTGCGCCGACTTCTACACGTGGCTGCGGCTGTCGGAGCGCGGGCCGCTCGTGCAGAACCACGCGACGACGGTGTGGAGGCGAAAGCATCACACGTCTCACTCGGCCAGGCTGCGCTCTTCCCCCGACCACGTCCTGCGCTACATCCAGAGCAAGGTGACGGCTGCTCAGTCTGCACTGGACTCGCGTGTGCGCGCACGGCCCGACAAAGCAGACGAGTCGAGACGGCTATCGGTGGCAGTCGACACCATGCCGGCGATCGCCAGCGGAGGGCTGGCGTCGGACCGAGACCGTGTGTCGGCGGCGGCGGCGGCCCTGGAAGATGTCCTGGAAGGCTTTCCAGAATCCCGCGTGCGCGCGTTTCTGCGGAACCTCACGTACTACCTCAAGGGACTGAAGGACGCTCACCAGTCCCGTGTGTTCGCGTTTCTGGCACGCGCATGGCCGGAGGATGCGCCTCGGACACGGGAGGCGCTGAGGCGCTTCGCCCCAGCCATATCCACCCCCTCCTCGGGATCCCGTGCTTGACCTCTTCCTGTTCACGAGCGACGTCTCCCTCGCGCAGTCGGCGGAATCGGCTGGCGTCGCGAGCGTAATCGTCGACTGGGAGCGCCACGGCAAAGCCGACCGCCAGCGGGGATACGATACCGCGACCCAAACGGACCCGCCTGTCACGGTCCGCCAGCTGGCGGATGCGCTTGCGATACCGGTGACGGTCCGCGTGGACGCACTGGCTGGAGAGGCCGAGGACGACATCGAGCGTGCC
>JBCDLV010000561.1:0-1680 GCA_038744895.1 Bacteroidota bacterium
CAGCGGCCGCTCGCAGTACCCGTCGGCGAGGCAGGCCTCATAGCCTGCCTTGTAGGACGCCTCGAAGTAGGCGTCGATGTCCGGTTCCGGTTGACACCGGCAAAGCAATCGGTTGCAGCCGTGGCAGAAGTCGCCAGGGCCAGGCATGGATCTCGACATGGATCTCAGAGCGAAGGACGCGGGCGACCTCCGGCCGAGTGCCGGAGCCGCTCCTCGCCAAAGGGGAGCGGCCCCGGCATGGGCCTCTGGTGCCTCACAGCGGGCGCCTCCGGCGCCGGGACAGCGCCACTCAGGCGGCCCGCCGCATGGCATCGCGGATCTCGACTACGGGCCGGTGCTCCGTCACCGCTCCCAGGACCCCGGCTGCCCTCTCCCCTGTCGGGACGAAGAACCGGGTGCGGAAGGCGTGGACCTCGGCGAAGACCCCGTCGGCCTCCAGCTCGCGCATGGCCGAGTAGTCCGGCCCCACGAGTTCGATCCGGGGCTCGTTCGCCACACGACGGCGGCGAAGCTGCCAGCCGTTGGCGAGGTCGGCCTCGGCGCCCGCCAGCAGTCGCTCGGCCAGCGCCTCTGGCGTGATGTCCACGCGCTCGCCCGCAGCTCCCAGAGCCTTGAGCGTCGCCGTCAGGTGCTCCGGCATCACCGCGCGACCGATCATGCGCTCCCCGCCGTCGGTCTGCGCGCGGTAGATCCTCGGGTGCCCCGCGATCCGGTCCCAGATGGGGAGGATGGTCCCAGTGACGAGGTGGACGGGCTCGGTGAAGAACTCCGGCGCCTCTCGGACCCCGGCCTCCCACAGCATCCGGGCCTCGACGGTCTGGATGGGTCGGTGGCCTCCGCACGGACCGTCGGCGGTCCGCTCCCCCGCCCGGTTGATCTCCGTCTCATTCATCAAGCGGTTCGACCGCACGCCGACCCGGCGGACGCGGCCGACGACGCGGCCGGTCTCCGTCGTCCGGCTCCCGGCCCGGAAGAGCGCGTAGGGATGCCCGCTCCGCCGGTTGACGACGAACCCGACCCAGGTGCCGAGCCCTTGGGCCTCCTTGGCCCAGCGCCAGATCTCGTCCCAGTCCACCACCTCCGTCCGCTGCGTCAATTCCAGCGTCACGACCTGCGTCGTCGCGCCTGACCGCTCGTGCGTGTACACGTGCCGCTCGTCGGTCTTGATCACGCGCTCGGCCCGGATCGTCTCGACGCCCACGTCGAGCGTGCCCGCCTCGCGTGCCGCCTCGGTGGCCTCCTCCAGGTACCCGTACCACGAATCGAACACGGCGTCCATCGCGCCCGTCTGGAGCGAGAGGAGCCGGTTCAAGAACTTCGGCACCTCGGGGACCGCGCCCACGTTGAGTTGCCCGTCTGCGTCCAGAACCTTGATGCCCATCTGCTCTTCCACGAGCGTGGGCGTGACGCCAGAGGCCACAGCCCGGCCCTCGCCCCGGTAGAGGTCCACGAACCAGTTGTGCAAGCTGGAGCGGGAGAGCGGGGTCTCCAGGTTGAACTCGGACGAGAGCTGGCCCTGGCTCGCCGTCTGCCGCTGACCCTTCGTGAGCGCCCCGAGCTGGTCGAGCCGCCGCGCGATGGTGGACAGGAAGCGGCGCTGGGCTTTCAGGTTCGTCGTCACGAGCACGAGCTCGGGCGGGCACGCCTGGTTGGCCCGGTGGACCCGGCCCATCCCCTGCA
>JBCDLV010000562.1:0-1678 GCA_038744895.1 Bacteroidota bacterium
CCGTTCAGGGGCCACGTCACCATCGGCTTGGGCTTGTCGCACGAGGAGTTCGAAGCGTCGGTCGAGGGCCTGCCGCGCGGCGTCGGCGCGGGCTGCGGTTTCGGGGTCTCGCCCCCCCCGCTCCGCGGCGGCGTTGACCATAAGGCACCGGTCCGAAGCGGCCGACTGGGTCAGGACGGCCTCGATGGCGGCGAGCGGAGAGGCTCCGCAGCAGGCCGCCTCGGCCGCCTCGTCGCCAGCGGCGGCGTATCGGTCGAGGACAGCGAGAAACAGCGCGTGTTTGTCTCCGAAGGCATGGTAAAGGCTGGACCGGCTGAGCCCGGTGGCCTCGACCAGGTCTTGGACGCTGGTGGCCTCGTAGCCTCGCGCCTGGAACGCGCGCTGCGCAGCGTCGAGGACGGCGTCCGGGTCGTACTGGCGGGGGCGAGGCATCGTCTAGGAACCCCCGACCGTGGCGGATGCCGGGTCGGAGCGGCCTGTCGGGGAGGCGCTCAGTTCCTGGCGAACGGCATCCAGCAAGGCCTCGCGTGCCTCCGCAGGTGTCGCTGCTGCGAGGAGTGCGTCCACCGTCGCGTCGGACCGGACGAGCTGGGCGGTGACCGCCAGCTGGCGGAGGAAGTCCTCGGAGCGGAGGTCGGTCGGCGCCAGCAGCACCAGCAGCACCTGAGCCGGCTGGCTCGTGTGCGGGAACGGAACACCGGCGGGGCAGACGCCGACGAAGACCTGCGCGATGTCCACCTCGGCGACGTGCGCATGGTAGAACACCACACCGGGCATCACTTCTGGCGCCTCGTAGGCATTGGCCGAGATGCGGGACGCGAGGGTATTCGCGATGCCGGGGTGGTCAGGGAATCCACTGCGGAGCAGCTCGCGGAGCATGTCTTCTGGCGTCATCGGCTCCATTCCGAGCACGATGTGCCCTGCTGGGAGCACGAGATCATCCTCGCCATCACTGTCGACGGCCTCAGCTACGAGCGGAACGACCTCGGCCTCGGACAGCGTGACGGAGAGAAGGTCTAGGTCGGGGTAGCGACGTGCGAGCACGCGCGGGAGCCTCTGCAGCGCCGGCCGCCATGCGACAGCGCCGCGGCGGACGCCGACCAGGACGATCACGTCGCCGGTTTCTGCGACGCGGTCCAGCTGGCGGACGGCCTGAGACCACTCCTCCACGACCTCGCTTTCGACGGGTGCCTCCGGCCGGGCCGAGCGAAGCCGGTCGGCGACATCGGGGAGATCGGCCTTCGTGCTGAGGGTGCGAATGCGGAGTCCCTTCTGGGCGGCGAGCACCTTCAGGGCACGGGCCGCTCGGGCGAAGCCGGGCTCCCGATACACCAGCGGCGGCACCAGAACCACGAGCCGCTTGGCGGCCGCCAGCGGGGCCGCGGAGCGAACCACCATCGCCATCGCGCGACTCTCCTGGAGCACGCCGTCGATCACATGGCCGAAGACGAGGGCGCCCGGCGACCGCTGGCCGTTCCAGCCAGCGACGATCTCCGACGCCCGCACTTCTCGGGCGCCTCTGGAGATGCCGCGCACGGGGTTATCGTCAATGCGAACGGTGGGCGTCACGGGCACGCTGGCAGCGGTCGCGTGCAGCACGGCGCGCTCCATCAGCCGCTCGGCTTCGGCCACGTTCTCGGCCTCGTCGGCACCGCCGCGGGCGACGGCGATCGGGAAG
>JBCDLV010000563.1:0-1672 GCA_038744895.1 Bacteroidota bacterium
CTTCCGGCTGGCGGAGCGCGAGGGCGTTCCGGTGGTGCCCATCGCCATCGAGGGTGCCTGGCGGGTGCTCAACGAGCAGACACGCATGGGGCGCCCGGGCGTCGTCACGGTCTGCGTCGGCGAGCCGATCCAGCCATCGGGCGATGCCAAGGCCACCTGTGCCCGCGCCCGCGCCGAGATCGACCTCCTCCTCTGACCCATGCGCATCGCTCTCGTCCAGCAGCCCGCCACCGACGACCTCGCCGACAACCTGCGGCGTGGCCTGGCCGCGTTCGACCGCGCTGCCGACGAGGGGGCCGACCTGGTGGCCTACGCCGAGTTGGCGTTCACGCCGTTCTACCCGCAGCGGCACGCGACGCCGGACACCCTCGCCAAGGCCGAGCCCATTCCCGGCCCGACCGTAGAGGCCTTCCAGGAGCGCTGCGCCAGCCGGGGTGTGGTGGCCGTCCTCAACCTGTTCGAGCGGGACGGCGACCGCACGTTCGACACGTCGCCGGTGATCGATGCCGACGGGACCCTCCTCGGTCGCACGCGGATGATCCACATCACCGACTACGAGGCCTTCCACGAGACCGACTACTATGCGCCCGGGGATGTAGGGCTGCCGGTGTACGAGACCGCCGCCGGCCGCATCGGGGTCGCCATTTGCTACGACCGCCACTATCCTGAGGCCATGCGCGCCCTCGCGCTCGACGGCGCCGATGTGGTCGTGGTGCCGCAAGCGGGCGCCGTGGGCGAGTGGCTGGAGGGGCTGTACGAGGCCGAGATGCAGGTGGCCGCCTTCCAGAATGGCTACTACACGGCCCTCGTGAACCGCGTGGGACCCGAGGAGCGACTGACCTTTGCGGGGGAGAGCTTCGTCTGCGCTCCAGATGGCACCGTGGTCGCCCGCGCAGATGAGGGCACCGAGGAGATCCTGCTGGCGGATCTGGACCTCGACGCGGTGCGCGAGTCGCACGCGCGGCGGCTGTTCCTCAGAGACCGTCGCCCGGAGCTGTACGCGGATTGGCTCGCCCGCTGAGGTGCCCGCTGGCGGAGGAGGACGGTGGACTGGGGACGGAAGACCGGGGACGGAAGACCGGGGACGGAAGACCGTCGGTCGTCTCTTCTCGGCCGTCGGCGGTCCGTGGTCGGCGGTCGTGCCGCCAGCGGGGAGCTACCAGCCCCAGGAGCCGGGGATGCCCTTGAAGGGACCTGCCACGCGCGGCGTGATCCAGCCTCCGTAAAAGCCGCCTGGCTGTGGCGTCACGCGGTCGTCGCCGACCCAGCAGGCGTCCATCGGCCCGGCGTAGACGGCGACGTGGTCCTTGAGGTCGGCGAAGCGGGGCGTGGGAGAGGGGTAGCCCCAGCCGGCTTTCTCGGCACGGTGCTCACCCCTGACGATGTCGTAATAGATGGCGCGCCCCTTCCACTCACAGTGAGAGGTGTCCGGTCTCGACACCAGCACGCCCTCGGCAAATGCCTCCGGCGGGAGGTAGACCGTCGGCGGGTGACTCGTTTCGAGGACCTGGAGCGCGTCGTCGGTGCGGGCGATCTCTCGGCCGCCGAACGCGATCCGGACCGTCTCGCCGACGCGCTCCAGCGCCGGGGGCCGTGGGAAGTCCCACACGGAGCGCTGGCCGGGGAGGGTGGGGGCTGGCGTGACGGGAGGCATGGCGTCAGTCGAGGAGTA
>JBCDLV010000564.1:0-1669 GCA_038744895.1 Bacteroidota bacterium
GCCGCAGGCCAGCATCGCTTACGAGTTAGCACCGGTCGCGGCGTTGGCCGAGAAGGTCGGGTTTGCCGGTAACCAAGTCGTGAGGGTGTCGACGACGAGCGACTCTCCGATTGCTCGGATGGCATCGCCGGGCGGCTCCGGTGGCGGCTCCGGTGGCGGCTCCGGTGGCGGCTCCGGTGGCGGCTCCGGTGGCGGCTCCGGTGGCTCTAGCTGACCTCATCGCCAGCTGCTGGCCACTCGTACTGTACACCCGCCCCTCCAACTCCGTGCCCGTTCGTCCCTTCGCTTCCATCCGAGTCACGCCAGCGGAGTCGATTCGCAACATGGTCTATGTCCTGATCTCGCTGCAGGTCATCGTCATCTGGATGGACGTGTGGTTTCACCTCGCCGGCCACGCGCCTGAGGCGCTCCGGGGGTGGTTCGACACGGCCAGCGAGCGCGGGTTCGGCTCGTGGATCTCCGTCACCCAGACGGTCTTGATCGCGGTAACCCTGTGGGGCATCACCGTCGCGTATCGAGCGTCCGGGCGGCCACGGCGCCGCGTATGGGGCTGGGGCATCCTCACGGCCACGTTCAGCTACCTCGCCCTCGACGACGGCACGCGGCTCCACGAGCGCCTCGGCTCCGCCTTCGGCGACACGGCCGCTGCCGCCAGCGGGATCGGCGCCGCGTTCCCGAGCTACTACTGGCAGCTCGTGCTTGGGCCGGTGTTCCTCGCGCTGGGGCTGTTCATGGCCGTGTTCCTCTGGCGCGAGCTGTCGAGTTGGCGCCTGCGCGGGGTCACAGCTCTCGCGTTCGGCCTGCTGGCGTCGGCCGTCGCCCTCGACTTCATCGACGGGCTCGGCGCCGACCACCCGGCGAACCTGTACGCCCACATCGCGGCAGGCGTCTTCGACCCGGTGGCCACGCAGGCGCAGTTCGATCACACGCCGTACGACCTCGTGGTCCACGTCTCGCGTGCCATCGAGGAAAGCATCGAGATGGCAGGGATGACCCTGTTCTGGGCCGTCTTCCTGACCCATCTGGCGACGACCCTCCGAGGCGTCTCCGTGAGTTGGGGACCCAGCCAAACGCGACGCTCCGTCCGCGCCCGACGACGCGCCCGCACCCTCTCTGCTCGGTCTGTCCAGGCACAGGCAGGGTCCCACCGCCAGCAGGCAGAGCTCGGCGCCATGATCATCCGGAACCGGAGGCGCACGCGAGAGGCTGCCGAGGCGTAGGCAGAGAACGCGGCGGCAGGGTGAGCGTTGGAGCCGCCTCACCCAAGATGCATGGAGCCCTCTCCCTCCCCTCCGCTGGCGCCACCGCCCGATGGGCATCAGAGTGGTTACGTGGCCCTCGTTGGCGCGCCCAACGTGGGCAAGTCGACGCTGCTCAACCGGTGGCTCGGCACGAAGCTGTCCATCGTCTCACCGCGCCCGTCGACCACCCGCAACCGAGTCCTCGGCATCCTAACCCAGGAGGCCACCGGGGAGAGCGCCGGGTACCAACTCGTCTTGCTCGACACGCCGGGCGTCGTGCGCCCGAAGTACCGGCTCCACCAGCACATGATGCGAGACGTGGACCGCTCACTCGGGGACGCCGACGTGACCGTCTTCATGGCCGACGCCACCGAGCAGCGCCTCACACACGACGCGCGTCAGGCCGCTGAACGCGTCGCTGCATCGCC
>JBCDLV010000565.1:0-1667 GCA_038744895.1 Bacteroidota bacterium
AACAGCGTCGTGCGCGCTGCTTGCTCCTGGCTCCACGCATAGGTCTCGTCGGCAGATGCCGTCTCGATGGCCGTTAACTCGACGCCTCGCTCGTCGAGGAAGGTTCGCAGCGCGTCGAGTCGGGCGACGTGGTACGGCCCGAGCCGGGACCACAAGACCACCAAACGTCGGAGTTGTGGACTCACGCCAGCAGTCGGTCGAGGATGGCCGATGTGAACCGGTCCACCTGGTGGCCCTCGACGTAGCGTCTAGCATCGGCAGGGTCGAAGGTTGCCGTGGGCTCTGCAACAGCGGTACCGAGGGTCCGCGCAAAGGCTGAGGTGTCCGCCGGATCGAGCGTCCAACCGAGTTTGTTCTGCCGTACCTCCCGCCCGATTTGACCTGTCGATTGGGCGATCAGCGGAGTGCCTGCTGCAGCCGATCTCAGGACGACTCCGCTTGACCCGACGTGTCCCAGGTACGGCGCCAGCACCACGTCTGCAGCGGCGGTGAGGTTGACGAGGTCAGACTCGGACAGGAAGCCCTCTCGGAAGATGACCTGGACATCGCTCTCGTCCTCGACACGCGCCAGCGCCTTCACGAGCCGAGGGCGGACCTCCGGATACGTCCGGCCCGCGACGACGACCGCCAGCCTGCTGCCCACGTCCATCTCGCAGAGCGCGTCCGCGAGGGCGAAGAGCCCCTTACGCTCTTCGAGAGACCCGAAGAGGACCGCCAACCGGCGACCCGGCTCTACGCCGTAGGCAGCCCGAACCTCGGCTTCGGACTGACATGGCGTGGAGGGCTCGACGGGATCGGGGGCATACACGCTCTGGAGGCCCAGCCCCTGGAGGAGGGCAGGGGCCTCTGGGTCGAGCGAGAACACGGTGTCCATCTGGCGCCCTGCACGCTGCAGGAGCCTCCGGCGGAGCGCCAGGCGGAGCGCGCTACCCATCGGGTCAGCCTCGCGGTAGGGTGAGCGGAACAGGAGGCCAGACATCCGATCGGTCCGAGGCCCAAGACCAAGCGCCAGCGGGGGAATCGCCTGGTCGAGGTACATCAGAAACGAGCGTCGAGCGTCGACCCGGGACGCTTCATTCAGTACGGTAGCGGTGGCGCGGACCTGCGCCCACCCGGATGTCCCTGTCAGCGCATCCGCAGACGCCAGCGGAACCGCGTGCTGGGGCTCGAACGCGAGGTCGTCTGTCAACTCCGAGAGGAGTGTCGAGGAGGCTGCCAGGACAATGTGTGCGTCCCGCTGGCGCCCACCTTGGAGCAGCCAGCGGACGAACTCCGCGTGGTGGCCCCCATGGTACGGGGCGATCAGGAGGAGGTCCGGCGACATGCTTAGACGTGTGCCCGGAGCAGGTCGAGCAGCCGGTCCGAGTTGGTTTCCCAATTGAGAAGCGCGTCGTACCGCCCTCTGGCTGATGCGGCCAGCTGGTCGTAGGCTGTTCGGTCGTCTAGCAACCGATGGGCTCGCTCGGCGATGGCCTGGGGCTGCTCTTGAAATGGAAAGAGAATCCCGGCTTCTCCATGCTCATCTCCCTCACGTCCAACCGTGGTCGGAAGTCCACCGATGTGTGTCGTGAGGCTTGGCAGCGCGAACGCCGCCGCTTCTGCGAAGACACACCCGAAGTCCTCTGCGCGGACAGGCATACACAGAAAATGGCTCTGTGAGAAGAGGG
>JBCDLV010000566.1:0-1662 GCA_038744895.1 Bacteroidota bacterium
CGAGGGATACGACCACCCCAGCGATCCGAGCGCGAGATCGGCCGACTCCACGACGCCGCTCGCCAGGTCCACACGGACGGATCCGGTCCCGGTGGCCTCGGTGAATCCCGCTCCGAGCAGGCGAGCCTCGGCCGTTCCGTCAACCGTGAGGCGCTGCGCGTCGGGCCCGTAGGCAACCGCCAGCTGGCTGCCGGGCTGGAACGCGAGGTCGAGCGGCAGCGCGTTGGGACGGACACTCCCGCACGGCGCGAAGTCGGGCGCCTCGCCTTCGAACCGGCCCGCGCCGGTCAGGCGAACGGTGACCGTCGGCTCGGAGCAGCCCGGCGCACGATCGGCACCGAGATCGACGACCCCGGACAGGGTGATCTCGGCACCGCTGGCGGTCAGCGCGCCCTCCATGCCGCGGACGAGAAGCTGGGACGACGCGCTGAACGGCACCGCCTTGCCACTCCCTGGCGCCGTCCACGGGAGCAACGCGCCCACGAGCGATCCGCCGTCGAGCGTTGCGTCGTTGACGGTCGCCGAGATCGACCCGAGTTCGGTCTGGGGGAAGCCCGCTGGGGACACCGCCAGCTGGAGCGTCGGCGCGAACGGATGCGGCTGCCCCGGCTGCCACGCCGGCCAATCGAACGTCGTCCGATCCATGACGAAGTGAAGGACCTGGACTGCGACGGGGCCGTAGTCCTGAGCGCGCGCATCCGGGACGCTCCGGTTTTGAGCGGGCACGTCGAATCCGTCGGAGCCCAACTCGGCGCCATCGAGGGGGATCTGTAGCTCGGACCCGTCGAGGGCGAGCGCCAGCCGGAGATCGATGGGTGCCGCGAACGAGAATCCGTCGACCGGATCGAAGCCGAACGACCGCAGAGTCGAGATTCGCTCGACGGCGAGGCCGAGCCCGCCGAGGTCGATCCGCCCGCGTTGTGCGTCGTCCGGCTCGAACCGCGCGACGGACACCGACGCACCGCGGACCTGAAGTCCGAGGGCCGCACTGGCCACGGTCATCGAGCCGTCGCGGACCACGAACCGCCCGTCCACGTCGAGCGTCGCCGCCGCTGGCGCGCTGGCGGTGCGCACGATGGTGCCCGAGACGCCCCGGACGTCGAGGGCGACACGGCCGTCTCCCGCCAGGTCGTAGGTCGACGGCAGGCTCGTGAGCGCCACATCAGTCCGGAGCGTCCCGTCGGCTCGTCCGAGTGCGCGCACGGGAGCGCCAGCGGTGATGGTCTCGCCGAACAGGACGAGCCGGCCGTCGAGGGCCAGTCCGGGGGCGCCGTCGATGAAGCCGGCCGTCAACTGCGAGACCGCCAGCGGGAGCCCGAACGCCTCCGCCGAGAACCGGTCGTCGCCAGCTGGGATCGTGGCCTCGACGGTCCCGCCGAGCACGGCGTAGGTCTCGCCGTCCAGCCGCAGGCCGCGGATCGTGACGGGAAGGCGAGGCGCGCCGTCGACCATCGCCAGTTCAAGCTCGACGGCCGCGCCCGCTGGCGACAGCAGGATCGAGCCGTCGGGCTGAGCCACCGCGTCGACCGTGAGGGTACCGGCATCGGAGAGAACGAGCGAGGCGAGCCCGGCGGACGGCAGCGGCAGGCGCTCCGGCAGTGCTGCCGCGACCGGGCTGACCGCCCCCTCGAACCGGAAGCCCGACGGGTCGATCGTCGCGAG
>JBCDLV010000567.1:0-1657 GCA_038744895.1 Bacteroidota bacterium
CTCATCGTCTCCGTGGGTTCTCGCGGCGCGCAGAGCCTCACGCAGCGGAGCATCAGCCCGGTCGAACTCCCCCCGCGTGAAGTAGACGAACGCGAGGCCGTTGAGGGCGTCGATGGTGTTCGCGTGATCTGGGCCGACGGATTCCCGGAAGAGCTCGATGGCCCGCTCGAATTCCCGCTCGGATTCCTCGACCCGAGAGAGTGTGAGGTAGGTCGTCCCCAGATGGTACCGGACGATGCCTTCGACTTCGGGCTCGTCGATCAGGGCAGAGTCCGCTCGCTCCGCGGCTTGGTCGAGCGCTTCGGCGACCGTGACCTCACGGCCGGACTGGTACGGATCCGACTCCCCCAGGATGCCCAGGATGAAGTCGTTGACAGCCTCGGACTTTGCGGCTTCCGTCTCGGCTCGGTCGCGCTCGTTGCTGACGCGTGCGAACGCTGTCGTCGCCACGCCCACGACCACTGCCAGCGCCACAGCTGTGCCCAGCACACCTGCCCGGTGCCGGCGCACGAACCGGCCCACTCGGTATCTCGCCGTCGGCTGGCGCGCCTCCACGGGCAGATCGTCGAGCCACCGGCGGAGATCCGCAGACAGCGCCTCCGCGGTCGGGTATCGCCGCTCCGGCTCCTTCGCCAACGCCTTCGCGAGGATCGTGTCCAGGTCGCCGCGGAGCGCCTTCGCCCTCGACGGGGCTACCTGGACTGCTGTATCCGACGCCCGAGGAGGAACGACTTCACACACGGTCCGCTGGAACGCGGCGGGGTCGAGGCCTGACACGTCGTACGGGCGTTGGTCGACAAGCACCTCGTAGGCCAGCACGCCGAGCGCGTACACATCCGTCGCCGTCGTGATCTCGTCTCTCCGGATCTGCTCCGGGGCCGCATACGCCGGCGTCATCCACCCGGGCACCGTCAGGTCGGGGTCCCCCACCTCGTCGCCTAGCAGCTTCGCCACGCCGAAGTCGAGCAGCTTGGGCTGCCCCGCCTCGTCCACGAGCACGTTGGACGGCTTGAGGTCGCGGTGGACGACCAGCCGGGCATGGGCGTATGCCACGGCATCGGCCACATCGGCCATCAGCGCGACCCGCTGGCGAACGGTGAGCGCGCCCGCGTCGCCAGCGGAGCCCGCGTAGTCCGTGAGCGTCCGGCCGCGGACGAGCTCCATCGCGAGGTACGGGCGCCCGTCGTCGTCGAGTCCGCCGTCGTAGAGCCGCGCGATGCCCTCGTGCTCCAGCCGCGCCAGCACGCGCCGCTCTTCCCCGAGCCGGGCCGCCAACCGCGCCCATGCCTGCCCCGGGGCGCCAGGCCGCAGCAGCTTGAGCGCCACCTCGCGCTCGAAGGCCCCATCAGCGCGGACGGCGCGGTAGACCACGCCCTGGCCGCCCTCGCCGAGCACGCCCGTCACCCGCCACGGACCGACGGTCTCCGGCGGTGCCGCTGCGGAGGGCATCGTGGACCCGCTGGCGTGCGCATCGCTGGCGACGCCAGACACCGGTGAGGCAAACGACCCAGCCCGCGTGGCCGCCTCGGCGGCGGCGACGAGCGAGGCCGCCTCCGCGCGAAGCGCCGCGTCGATCTCACCGGTGGGCGTGCGGCAGGCCTCGTCGAGGAACGCGTCGCGCTCGGTCGGGTCGCGGTCGAGGGCGTCGGGGACGAGC
>JBCDLV010000568.1:0-1654 GCA_038744895.1 Bacteroidota bacterium
CGCCGGGCCGCGGACGGCCACCAGCACGGGAACCTCGACGTAGTCTGCCCGCCAGCGGACGCTGCCATCGTCGAGTTGAGACCCCTTCTGGGCGTAGAGGACTTCGGCCTGGACGCCGATCGGGCCCGGCGCGTACCGGCCCGTCAGCCCTCCGACGAGCCGGAGCCGTGGCGACTCGGCGAGGTCTTCGTCGGAGTCCCACCACGCGACGTGGAGGCCACCGGTGACACCGACCGTTCCCTGCGCGCTGGCGGACGCCGCCAGCAGGAGCGAGACAACGGCGAGGCGGAGCATCAGGAGCGGCGGTAGGGTTTCGAAGGTAGGCCACCTGGCCCGGCGAAAACAGCCGCGCCCACCGGGTGCGGGCCGGTGGGCGCGGGTCACGGCGGTCGGTGCCAGAGGGAACCGGCCTCCGAGAGAAGGAACTGGCGGCTCGCGTCCGTCCACGCGCGATCGCCAGCGGACCTAGAAGCGGGAGGAGCCGCTGCGTCCGGCGCCGCCGAAGCGGTAGCCGAGCGTGACGGTGAACGTCTGGTTGCGGATGTCGAGCGGTTCGACGAGCTGTCCGGCGATCTCGTCGTCGAACGCCTCGGTCATGCCGATCACATAGCGAAGGTCGACGCCGAACGGACCGGACCAGTAGTCGCCACCGAGGGCGATGCCGATGTCCGTGACGGTCTCCTCGTCGAACTCCACGCCGAGGTCGTCGACGAACTCGGACCGGAGCGGAATGCCGATCTGGGCGCCGGCATACAGCCCCGCATCGGCGAAGCGGCTGACGGGGAGGTTGGCCCGAAGCAGGATCGGGATGTCGAGGTAGTCGAGGCGGAACGTGCCGGAGCCGTCGTCCTCGCGGGCGCCTTCCTGGCTGTACAGGGCCTCGACCTGGACGCCCAGGCTGGGCGTGGCGTTGAAGCGGAGGCCGGCCCCGCCGACCGCGCCGAGGCGAGGCTCGGTGCCGGCCGCATCGTCGCCGGAGAAGAACGCGGTGTTGAGGCCACCCTTGATGTGGAACTGCGTCTGCCCGCTGGCGGGCAGCGCCAGCAGGAGGGCGGCGGCGGTCAGAAGAAGAGACGGGCGCATGGGTCTGTCGGTGGTGGGGGTGCGCGAGCGTGGCGGGGCCACAACGGATTCGCTACCAAGCCGCGCGCCAGTCGTGCCAGGTCTCGTCTCATGCCGTCTTGACGTGCGAAATCGAACGATTCAGGCAGATCAGGCGTTGACAAATGGCTGTCACCCGTCCGATCCTTCGGACACGCCTGCCCGCCTTCGTCGTCACCCCCGGCCCGTACCAGGATGCCCCGCTCCGACCGCTCGCTCAACAAGACCGAACGCCTGTTCGCGCTCGTCCTCCTGCTCCAGAACCGGCCCAGCATGACCAGCCGCGATCTGGCGGAGCACTTCGGCGTGAGCCGGCGCACCATCTTTCGCGACCTGCGCACGCTGGGCGAGAGCGGCGTTCCGCTGACCTACGCCGAGCACGGCGGCTACGAGATCCTGGAGGGCTATCAGCTGCCGCCGCTCATGTTCAGCGCGCGCGAGGCGGCGACGCTCCTCGTGGGCACCGGCTTCACCAAGCTCCAGCCCGACGGCAGCCTGCGGAAGGACGCCGACGCCGTGGCGATGAAGATCCGCAACGTGCTGCCGGACACCA
>JBCDLV010000569.1:0-1654 GCA_038744895.1 Bacteroidota bacterium
CGCCGTCGACCCCATCGCGGATGCGATTCCGTTGTGCCGCCGGTACGGAGCCAGAGTCCACATCGACGCGGCCTACGGGGGGTTCTTCCGCCTCCTGGCTTCCGACGCCGGTCCTGTAGAGGAAAGCCGCCAGCGGGACAGCTCGGACAGCCGCCCACTGGCGCCGGACGCCATGCGCCACCTGCGTGCGATCGCCGAGGCCGACTCTGTCGTCGTGGACCCACACAAGCACGGGCTTCAGCCGTACGGATGTGGGGCCATCCTCTTCCGGAATCCGGCCGTGGGCAGGCACTACCACCACGACTCCCCCTACACCTACTTCACGTCCGAGGACCTGCACTTGGGCGAGATCAGCCTGGAGTGCTCGCGCCCGGGAGCCGCCGCTGGCGCGCTCTGGCTGACGCTGCGCGTGCTTCCGCTGGCGGTAGACCAGGGACTCGGTCCGATCCTGGCAGCCGGTCTCCGCGCGGCCCGGAAGTTTCGATCTGCTGTGGATGCGTCGGACCACCTGTCGACGGTCCTCGACCCCGAGACCGACATCGTGGTCTACACGCCGCACGCCGACTCCGTGACGGCGCTCGACGCTCGAAGCGGCGACGTATTCCGGCGTGGCATGGACGACCCGACCGACCCGGTCTTCGTCAGTCTCTACCGACGATCTGCGAAGGATCTCAGGCGTGCGTTCCCTGACCTGGATCTCGACGCGGATGCCGCGCGCGTTCTCCGCTCCGTCCTGATGAAGCCGGAGCACGAGGCCTGGGCCGACCGGCTGGTCGCCCGTCTCGACGCGCTCGCGGCCTGAGGCCCACCGCCAGCGGATGCCCGGACGCCAGCGGGCAGCTGCGCGCCGGCGCCCGTGGCGTCTTCGCGGATTCGCCGGTCCCCGCTGGCGTGAGCCCTCTGCTGCGGGCACCTTCCGGCACGCTCACTCCTGACCGCAGATGGCCCGCCGAGACTCTCGTACCGATGTCGTTGCCGGACGCAACCCCGTCCGCGAGGCGCTGGCGCGAGGGGATGGCCGCATCGAGAAGGTGATCCTCCAGAAGGGCACGCACGGCAGCGCGATCGACGCGATCCGTCGCGATGCCAAGGCAGCCGGCGTACCCGTCCAGATGGCGCCGAAGCCCAAGCTCGATGGACTGGCGCCGCACGCCGAGCACCAGGGCGTCGTCGCGGTGACGGCGCCGGTGGCCTACCGAGACCTCGACGAGCTGCTCTCCGGAATCGCCCCGACGCTCGACCAGGTCAAAGAGGCAAAGCCGATCCTCGTCGTGTTCGACGGAATCGAAGACCCCCGCAACTTCGGGGCGATCCTGCGGAGCGCGGTCGCCGCGGGCGCCGCTGGCGCTGTCGTCCCAGACCGCGGCATGGCACCGCTCTCCGCAGTCACCGTCAAGGCCAGCGCCGGGACCGCGCTCCAGATCCCCGTCGCACGGACGACCCACCTATCCGATGCGATCCAGCAGTTGAAGGAGCGGGGCTACTGGGTCGTGGGGCTCGCCGACGACGCGGAGGGGGACGATGCCACCACCGTGTGGGCATACGACTGGGACCGGCCCGTCGCTCTGGTGATCGGAAATGAGGGCAAGGGCCTGCGCCCTGGCGTCCGGTCGTCGTGTGACGTCCTGGCCTCGATTCCGATGCCCGGCCCTGC
>JBCDLV010000570.1:0-1637 GCA_038744895.1 Bacteroidota bacterium
CTCTTGCATCATGAGGCCGTAGGTCACGCTCGACGCGCCGAGGCCGCCATACTCGGTCGGGATCGTCGGCCCGATGACGCCGAGCTTCGCCAGTCCGCGGCCGATCTCGACGGGGAACGTCAGGGCCTGGGCGTGTTGCTCAATGACGGGAATGGCCTCTGCCGTGATGTACTCGCGTACACGGTCGCGATGCGCCTTCTCCTCATCGCTCAGGAGATCGTCCACGCGGTAGAAGTCCAGAGCGCTGAACGCAGAGGGATCGTACCGGCCGTTGTCGATGCCAACGGGGACATGGCCGAGTGGCTGGAACGCGGTGGGGTCGCCGGACTGGTGGACATCCTGAACGTCGTGGGCGGGGGCACCGTCACCGGCGTGAACGGCGAGATCTGGGGTCGGAGTCATGGGTCTAACGCTACTTTCTTGGCAGTTGGGGCGGCAGTTCGTTCGCGGCTCCAAACTACCACGTCCCCCCTCTTGTCATGTCCCGAGTGCTGCTCACCCTCGCCGCTGGCGTGTGCCTTTCTGCGCCCAGCCTGGCTCAGTCGTATGGATCTGTCCCCCCCCGGATTGGGGTCGGCTTCGACGTGGCCTCCGCAGTGCTCGACCAGGACTTGATTCCAGACTTTCCCTCCATCGGGATTCGAGGGCGCGTGGCCCTGCCCGTCAACGCAGACGTCTCTGTCGCTGCGAGTATCGGCATTGGGGCGCACGTCTTCGACGATCGGAGTGATGCCCGGTACGTCGTCAATCCCCAGGCCGAGGTCATCGTGACGCTGCCGCGCTCCGAGGGCCGGTCGGTGCGCTACGCGATGGGCGGATTCGGAGGCTACGTACCCATTGGCGACGGCGGAGGCGGTCCCTCGGTCCACCTCGGCTACGGATGGGCGATTCCGCTCCAGGAGACCTCGGTCTTCGCGGAGGTCAACCCTGCCCTTTTGATCGGCGAAGACACCGTGGTGCCTGTCATCGCCGGTCGCCTCGGCGTCATCTTCTAGGGGCGTCAGACCCTGCGCAGAATCGACTGGAGGCGCTCGTGATCGTCGTCGAGCAGGCGTGCGAGCGTGCGCGCTGCATCGAGTAGAGCGCGCTCGCCATCGTCCCCGCCGCCGTGTGCGTCCCTCAGCTGGCGTAGGACGGCCGCCAGCAGGTCATCGGCGGGGACGGACGGGTCCGGTGAGCGCGCCAGGGTACGGAGCACGTCATACGGTTCACCGATGCGAGCTACGGCCTCGGCATCGCACACGGAGACGCGGTCGTGCAGCGCCGCTGGACGCGGGGGGACCGTCTGGCGGACGACGGGGCCGCCATCGTTTGGGGTCTCTCCGTCCCAGAAGGCGAGCACCTGTGCGCGGATGGTCGTGCGGACCAGCTCCAAGATCTGGGGCATCTCGCGTCGGATCCGGTCGCGGTCGTAGTCGGCGCCCAACGCGACCGCCTGCCGGCCCGGCTCCACGCTACCCGTCTCGGCGTGGCTCACTACGGCATAGTGCACCACGCCCTCTTCGGTCTCCACCTGGACCCACGCCCCAAAGGCGGGTACCGTCTCGTCACGGTACACCTCCGCGACGATCTCGCGTGTGCTGGAGGCGATGACTTCGGCGACCAGAGAAATGAGCCCGTTGGCAAGGAGGCGGGCA
>JBCDLV010000571.1:0-1632 GCA_038744895.1 Bacteroidota bacterium
CAGTTTCTGAATACCTCGGCGCTGTACGATGGCGAAGGAGACGGCCTGGAATTCAACCGCTCGTCGTTCGAGAGCACGTTCGTCACGCTCCAGTTGGATCTCCAACTGATCCGGCGCCTAGGGCCTGCGACGGTCTACGCTTTCGGCGGCCCGGAGGCGCGCTACCTCGTCGACCTCTCGAACCGCGTCGGCTCCCTGGACGATCTCCGAGACGAGTCCGAGTTGCTGGGTGTAGCGGTCAACGCGGGTGCTGGGCTTCGGCTGGGCATCGGCGGCCTGCGCGTGGGGCCGGAGATCCGCTATGCCTACGACCTGACCGGCGTGGGCAGTGGCGGCCAAATCCCGGCGCCGGGAGGCAACGCGTTCGAAGTCCAGGAGGCGTTCGACGTCAACACGCTGCTGTTCGGCCTCGTGTTTGGCGGCCCGTGAGGCCCGTGCGCCGTCCGCCAACGGCAGCCCTGCTGGCGCCCGTCCTGCTGGCGCTGCTCGCCGGAGGGCTCGCCGCCGAGGGCGTGGACGCCCAGCCCACGCTGACAGTCGATGCCTCGGCCGGGCCCAGCCTGACGCGCCTCGGCGCCAGCGGGGCCGTCGAGGTGATCGGGTTCCCGATCCCGGTGGGGGAGGTCGAGTTTCCGACCTCGGTCGGCGTCGATGCGCGCCTCCGCGTCGGGCTGAGCGGGCCCGCATGGGGTGCGCGGCTCGGCGTCGGCTACCTCGGCGCCTCCGACGTGTTCGACGGCGCCAGCGTGCTCGGACAGCGGAGCGTGGACGTGGCGTTCCTCGTGGCCTCGGCCGAGGCGACCGTGCGGCGGCCCCTTGCCAACGGAGGCGAGGCGGTGCTCGGGGTCGGACCGGAACTGCGGTCGACCGTCGGCAAGAGCGAGGGCCTGCTGGCGGCGCTCGGCGATGTCCAGGAGAGCCACCTGGCCGTCGGCGTCTCCGTGGGGACTCGGTTCCGGATGGGCGGTCTCGTCCTCGGGCCCGAGGCGCGCGCTGGGTTGGCACTGACGCCCCTGTCGGACGACGAGGTCTCCGTCCTCGGCGGGAGGATCCGGCTGGCGGGGGCGTTCCGGTTCAACCATGCCTCGGTGAGCCTGACCGTCGGCACCGAGTAGCGGCGCGAATATCTTCGCGGGTCTGCTCACGCCGCCCATGCCCCGCCGACTCCTCGCGCTCGTCCTTCTCGCCTCGGTCGCCGTGCCCGCCCGCGCGCAGCTGACCGTCGAGCAGATCACCCAGGACCCCGAGACGTGGATTGGCGCATGGCCGGGTGAGCCGTTCTGGACGGAGGCCGGCGATGCCGTCTACGTCCGGTGGAATCCCCGGGGCGCGTTCCCTGCCGATTCGCTCTTTCGCATCGCCGTCGACGGTGGCGATCCGGTTCAGGTGGCCCCAGCCGAGCGCCGGGCCCTGCCTCCTCGCTACGATGGATGGGTCGCCGACGGCCGGTACAGCCCCGACGGCCGGCGCCGGGTGTTCGTCCGCGATGCTGACGTGTGGGTCTACGACCGAGATTCCGGAGACTCGCGCCGCCTGACGCGAACCGCCAGCAGGGAATCGAATGCCCGCTTCCTGGTCGATGGGAGTGTCGCGTTCCGTCTGGGCGACGGCCTGTACCGGCTCGCCGACGGC
>JBCDLV010000572.1:0-1623 GCA_038744895.1 Bacteroidota bacterium
GATGCTCCGGGGCACCAACAACCGCGAGCGGCTGACGGGCGCACAGGGCGTCGTGCGCGCACTCGTCGGAGGGGAGGCCACATCGCTCGTCGCCACCCACGACCTCCTGCTGGCGGACCTAGCCGACGAAGACGGCCGGATCCGCAACGCCCACTTCCGAGAGTCTGTCGAGGGCGACCAGCTGGCGTTCGACTATCAGATTCGCGAGGGGCCCTGCCCGACGACGAACGCGCTCATCATCATGCAGAAGGCCGGGCTTCCGGTCGACGCGCCAGCGGAGCACGCGTAGGTCCAGGGCGTCCAGCGCTACGGCAGTGTGAGCGAGCCCTGGAAGGCCCGCTGGCGCGCGCCGGTGACGGCAGGAAGCCCCGTGCGCACGCCGTTGGCCCACTCGTGCGCCAGCAGGGCGAAGAGGATCGCCTCCTTGGCGTCCGGGTCGAGGCCGTAGCCCGCCGTCGTCTCCAAGGGGATCGGGCCGAGCGCCTCCGCCAGCATGCGCATCAGCGTGGGGTTGTGGACGCCCCCTCCGGAGGCGATCACACGATCCGGGATGGGGTCCACGAATCGGCGGATCGCGTCTGCCACGGACCGCGCGGTGAACGCCGTCGCGGTCGCCATCAGATCGGCCGGGTCGCGGGGTCCCCGACCGACCATCCATTCGACGAAGGGTGTCCCGAAGTCCTCGCGCCCCGTCGACTTCGGGGGCGGCGCCAGGAAGAAGGGCGCCTCCAGAACGTCCGCCAGTAGCGGCTCGTCCGGCGTGCCCTGCGCGGCGAGCGCGCCATCCGCATCGAACGGCTTTCCGGTCAGCCGGAGCGCCAGCGCGTCCGTGACCATGTTCGCCGGGCCGGTGTCGAACGCCAGCCGCGGAGGTCCTCCCGGAGGAATCACCGTCAGGTTGGCGATGCCCCCCAGGTTGAGCAGCACGCGCGTCTCGCTGGAATGCGTGAACACCGCGCCGTCGATGTAGGGCGCCAGCGGGGCCGCCTGGCCGCCCAGAGCGAGGTCGGCGGAGCGAAAGTCGGAGATGACGGGGACGTCCAGGGCGACGGCGATCTCGGCGGGGCATCCGATCTGAAGCGTCGAGCGGGTCGCGACCTCGGCCACCTCGACGGCACGAGGCACGTGGTGGACCGTCTGTCCGTGGCTCCCCACCAGGTCCAGGTCGGCCGCCTCCAACCCTGCGTCCTCCAAGGCCGAACGCACGGCCGCCGCGAAGTGGACGCCCAGCCTCGCGTGAAGCTGGCTGACCAGCCACACGTCGGAGGTCGCTTTTTCGACGCACGCCGCCAAGGCCTCGCGGAGCGGCGCGCCGTACGGTCTCCCCACAAACCCGAGCGTTTCCACCGCGACGTTCGTTCCGCTTCCCTCCAATCGCACCACGGCGGCGTCGACCCCGTCGAGAGAGGTGCCGCTCATGAGGCCGGCCACCACACGCGGGCCGGGTCGCAGCAGTCGGGCGATGGGGTGGTCAGGCACCGCGCTGGGCGTCAGCCCCGCTGGCGGAGCTCGGCCGCGCGACGGAGCAGGTCGTCGGCGTCCTCCGGCTGGCGGGCCGCCAGCTTCTCGTAGATGACCGCTGCCCGAGCGTACTGGTGCTGCGCGGCGTAAATCTTGGCGAGC
>JBCDLV010000573.1:0-1622 GCA_038744895.1 Bacteroidota bacterium
ACCCACCCTGTACTCTGACATGGAACCCATCGGACTCGGCTACCTCGCCGCCGGCCTCGGTGCCGGCCTCTCCGTCATCGGCGCTGCCCTCGGCATCGGCCGGCTCGCTGCCGCCGCTCTCGAAGGCTCGGCCCGCCAGCCGGAAGCCGCTGGCGACATCCGCACGACGATGATCATCGCGGCGGCCCTCATCGAGGGTGCCACGTTCTTTGGCCTCGTGGTCTGCATCCTGATGGCGGTTGCCTAGATAGGCTTCTGCCTCGCGCGTCCGGGGGCCGCCAGCGGGTGGCCCCTGATCACCTCATACCTCTGGATCGATGTCGCTCGTCCTCGCTGCTGACCTTCTCTCCTACAACGCGGGCCTGTTCGTCTGGATCGCGCTGGCGTTTGGGACCATGTTCGTCGTGCTGGCGAAGTTCGCGTTCCCGGCCATCATTGGTGGTCTGAAGGAGCGGGAGCAGGCGATCGAGGACTCGCTCACGCGCGCGGAGCGTGCCAACGCCGAGGCGCAGACGCTGCTCGCCCAAAACGACGCCGCGCGTCGCGAGGCCGAGAGCCAGGCGCAGGCCATCCTCCGGGACGCCCGCGAAGAGGCCACCCGCCAGCGGGAGTCGGAGGTCGCCAAGACCAAGGACGACATCGCCCGCATGCGAGAGTCGGCAGCTGCGGACATCGAGGCACAGAAGCAGCAGGCGCTCAACGAGCTTCGCTCGGAGGTCGCGTCTCTGGCGGTCGGTGCCGCCGAGAAGATCCTCCAGAAGGAGATCGACGCCTCCGAGCAGTCTGCCCTCGTCGACCGCTTCATCGCTGACCTGCCCAAGAACTGAGGTTCACGGTTCGAGGGTTTAGGGTTCGCCGTCCACGACCTCGGCGCTCTGAACCTCGAACCTTCGACCCCTAAACAGCTCGACATGGACCCCGTCGCTCGCCGCTACGCACAGGCCCTGACCGAGGAAGCCCAAACCCAGGGCCACCTCGACGCCGTCGACTCGGACGTGGACGCGCTCCGCGAGACGATCGGTGGGTCTCGGGATCTGCTCCTCCTTCTGGAGAGCCCCGTGGTGCCGCGGGCCAAGAAGCAGGCGGTCCTCGATCGTCTCTTCGACGGCACGGTGTCGGACCTGACGGTTCGGTTCGTTCGCCTCCTCACGCAGAAGGAGCGCGAAGGATCGCTGCCCGCCATTCTCGACGCCTACCGCCAGCTGCGGGACGAGCGCACGGGCACCGTCGAGGCGACCGTCCGCACGGCGAAGCCGCTGGAGCCGTCGCAGCGCGACCAACTCCAGGCGGCGCTCGAAGCGCGCGCCGGCGCCACCGTCCGGATGCGCTACGAGATCGACTCCGACCTGATCGGCGGCCTCGTCGTCCGCATCGGCGACGTGGTCTACGACCAGAGCGTCAAGCACCAACTCGACGTACTCCGCGACCAGCTGGCGGAGCGCGCCGCCGTCTCGCTGAACTAGCCGCCGGCCGGCCTCCAGGCGCCCGCTGGCGCCTCACCCGACCGGCTGCGACACCCGACCCCTACTGGCCGCCGGCCACTGACCCCTTTCCCCGATGGCAACCGCGATCCGCCCCGACGAAGTCACCGCCGTGCTCCGCGAGGAGCTGGGCAACTTCTC
>JBCDLV010000574.1:0-1622 GCA_038744895.1 Bacteroidota bacterium
CCGGGGGCATTGACGACGAACACGCCGTTCCGATCGTTTCCGAGGTCGATGGTGCCGGTGGCGTCGGTGCCGATGTAACTCCCCTCGACGACCGCCCCCTGTCCACCGGCGCCGACCCGGATTCCGGCCCTTTCGAACCGGTTCACGACCAACCCGCGGAGCGTGACGCCCGGGCCGGTCACGACGAGGCCGTTCACGTCGCCTGCGTTCTGTCCGTCGAGCTCGATGCGGAGCATGGCGTTGGTCCCGACTGCGAGCGTGTTCGGGCTCGCTCCGGTCTGGGTGTAGCCGTCGATCACCACGTTCTCGTCCAAGATCGTCGGGAGCGCACTCGACGGCTGGATCGTGGCGAGGCCGGTCGCGCTGGCGCCGTTCGCCTGCGTGACCTCGAAGCCGATCACGTCGAGGTCCGTCGTCGCCCCCGATCCGTCGTTCGCGTTCGCCACCTGGATCGCCTCGCGGAGCGTGCAGTCGCCGTCGGCGACGCCGTCGGTGCACTCGGCGAGGCTGGTCGCGGCGCTGTAGGTCTGGGTGTCGTCGGTGGTGTCGACGAGCAGCTGCGTCTGGGCTGCGACGGGAAGCGCGGCGCTCAGCGACAGCGCCACGCTGGCGGCGAGGTTGAGCGTCCGCGAGAGCGCGAGCCGAGCCGTGCGAGACAGACGAGAGCGGAGGGACATCATGACGGTTGGGTACGATGGGATGGGTCCGGTGCCTGGGCCGCAGCCGGCTGGGCCGCGGCTCGCTGGGTCCCAGCGCCAGACGCTGGATCCTGCGGCGGTCGAGCCTGAGGCGTCAGCGCCTCGGGCAGCGGGTCGTCGGCGAGAACCGCCAGCTCCAGCCGGAGCCGCTCGGAGTGAGCGGTTCGGGAGATGGATGCGGGGCGGTCGGAGGGCACACGTTCAACCTGGCGCGGCCGTCCCAGCGGCGCTTGCCTGGGCTCGCCAATCTCTTGCCTCTCCCGGCCAAATCGGCCCCTTTGTCCCTCCTGAGGGCTATTCGGCCTCGCGTCTGTAGGCCGACGGCGCTACGCCGTACCGCTCGGTGAACGCGCGGCTAAAGTGCGAGACGCTCTTGAAGCCTACCCCGTAGGCCACCTCCGTGACCGTCCCCGTGCCGTCTTGGAGGAGGCGCGCGGCGTGCGCCAGCCGGACGCCTCGGATGAACAGAGACGGCGTCGTCTCGGCCCGCTCGCTCATCCGCCGGCTCAGTGTCCGCCGGCTCTGCCCGAGCGCCGCGGCGAGCGCGTCCGGCCCGAACGTGTCGTCGCCGAGGGCTGCGATTACGGCCGTCTCGGCATCGGCCAGGAACGGGTCGTCGGACGGCGCCGCGCTCTGGGACTCGCCGAATCGGTCGCGGAGCCTCTGCCGAGAGGCGATCAGGTTGTCCACGCGGGCCCGGAGCTCGCGCGCGCTGAACGGCTTGGTGAGGTAGTCGTCGGCGCTCGCTGCCAGCCCGCCGACTTTGTCCTCTTCGCCCGCCCGCGCCGTCAGGAGCACGACCGGGACGAAATCGGTCGCCGGGTCGCTGCGCAGGGCCGCGATCAGGCGGAGGCCGTCGAGGCGCGGCATCATCACGTCGGCGACGATGCAGTCCGGGAGCCGCTCGCGCGCGACATCGAGCGC
>JBCDLV010000575.1:0-1610 GCA_038744895.1 Bacteroidota bacterium
GACGCTCCCCACGCGTCGCTGCTCGTGTCCAACATCGGTGCCCACGCCCAGGCACGGGTCTCCGCTGGCGGCGTCAGCACCGCCCACGGCGATGCCTGGGGCCGCACAGCGCCCGGCTGGATCCGCCTCGAACGCTCAGGCTCGTCGGTCACCGCGTTCCTGTCATCGGACGGCGTCAGCTGGAGCGTCCTGGGGAGCGTCACCGTCCCGGACCTCGCTGGGCCTGCGCTCGTCGGCTTGGCCGTCTCGGCGGCTGACTTCGGCGCGGGCACGACGGCCACCGCTCAGTTCCGAGACGTGTCGGTAACGACCAGCACTCCGGACGAGTGGTCGGCGTTCGATGTCGGCACGCCGGCCGCAGCGGGGTCGACCACCGCCAGCGGGGACTCGTTCGTGCTCACCGGCAGCGGCGACATCTGGAGCCAGGAGGATCGCTTCCACTTGGCGTCGCGCGAACTGCCGGCCGACGGCGCCATCGTGGCGCGCGTCCAGATCCCGGACGGCTCGCAAGAATGGTCCAAGTCGGGCCTGATGGTTCGCCGCTCCGCGGCTCCGGGCTCAGCGCACGCCTGGTTCGGCTTCTCTCGCATCGGGCTCCACCTTCAGTACCGCCCCAACACCTCGGAGTCGTCCACGACGCCGTACGACGATTGGGGCGCTCGCACGGCCGAGTGGCTCCGCCTGGAGCGCAGCGGCACGACCGTCGCGGCCTTCCGCTCGCCCGACGGCGCGACGTGGACGCCCGTCCGCTCGGTGACCGTTCCCGGCTTGGGAAGCGGACCCGTGCTGGTCGGCCTGGCGGTTTCCGCCGCCGACTTCGGGAACGGCCTCACGGCCACCGGGGAGTTCACGTCTGTCTTGGTCATCGAGGCCGACGGCGCGGTCTCCGGCGGCACGGCGTCTCTGGAGATGGACCGCCAGCAGGTCGAGGCCGCAGGCTTCGCCATCGACGCGGTGTATCCGAACCCGCTGCGCGGGCGCGCCGCCGTGCTGGCGCAGGTGCCGGAGGATGCCGAGGTCACCCTCGCCCTCTACGATGTGCTCGGTCGCCAGCTGGCGCAGGAGACGGTTCAGGTGGCCGCGGGTGTCCGCGACCTCGCCCTCGACCTCCGGGACGTGCCTGCTGGCGCCTACCTGCTGGTGCTCCGGAACGAGACGACCGGCGAGTCGGAGACGCGCTCCGTCACCGTCGTGCGATGACCTGAGCCTGCGCGCGCCAGCGGGTCCTCTCGTGAGTTCCTCCTATGGCTGCTGGCCGACACGGATGCATGCCGTGTCGGTCACGACCACGTCCATCCGGACATCGTGGTCCTCGGACGGGACCGCTGGCACGAGGCCGCTCGCAACGACGACGCCGACTCGCAGGGCGGAGGTTTGACGGAGGAAGACGTCGTAGTAGCCTCGACCCATGCCGAGGCGGGACCCGTCGCGCCCGAAGGCCAGGCCGGGGACGATCACGACATCCATGGCGTCCGGAGGCACAGCCTCCGCGTTGGGGCCGGGCTCCAGAATGCGCCAGCGGCCCACGACGAGATCGGCTTCGGTCTCGAACGCCCGATGCGCCAGCTGGCGATCTCCGACGACCACAGGCAGCGCGACCCGGGCGCCCC
>JBCDLV010000576.1:0-1606 GCA_038744895.1 Bacteroidota bacterium
CGACTCCCGGGGGGAAGTCGGCGTCGGGTGTACCGCGTACGGGATTCGAACCCGTGTTACCGCCGTGAAAGGGCGGCGTCCTAACCCCTAGACGAACGCGGCAGGGGGCTCTCAGAGCGGGCGCTCCAGAGAGCGAGGGAGACTAGTGGGAATTGAACCCACGACCTCCAGGGCCACAACCTGGCGCTCTAACCGACTGAGCTATAGCCTCCGTAGGCCCACAAAGGTACGGGGTAGGCGCCCTCCGAGTCCGGTGAAAATCTGCGGAGGGTGCGTCCGCCAGCGGGGCCGCTGGCGCCCAAGGCCCTGGGCGCCGCCTCGCGTCAATCTTCTCAAGGTGCGCCGTGCACGCCCGTAGCTTCCTGCCCCTCGGATCCGTGCTCACGCTTCTCCTCAACGCCGACGTCTTCGCGCCAGCCCCGCTCGGGCGGCGCCACGTGCTGATTGGAGGCGGTCGCGTGCTCTCGGTATCCGACTCGCCACCGGATATCCGAAGGGTCGACATCGAGGCGATCGACCTCGACGGCCGCCGGCTGATTCCGGGCTTGGTGGATGCCCACGTTCACGTCACCGGCGGCGGGGGTGAGGCGGGGCCCGAGACGGCTGCGCCTGCGCCTGCGCTATCGCGCTACACGCGCGCCGGCGTCACGACGGTCGTGGGCCTGCTGGGCACGGACGACACGACACGCTCGACCGCGGGGCTCCTTCGACAGGTCTACGGCCTGCGTCGCGAGGGTCTCAGCGCGTGGGCCTGGACGGGGGGATATCACCTCCCGCCCACCACGCTCACAGGCTCGGTCCGCACCGACATCTCCACGGTCGAGCCACTCATCGGGTTCGGTGAGCTGGCGATCTCGGACCATCGCTCCTCTCAGCCGACCGCGTCGGAGGTCGCCCGGGTCGCAGCCGACTGCCACGTAGCGGGCCTGATGACGGGCAAGGCCGGCGTCCTCCATCTCCACCTCGGCGACGGCGCGCGCGGCCTCGGCCTCGTCCGCCAGTTGATCGCGGAGACCGAGCTCCCACCGCGAACCTTTCACCCGACCCACGTCAACCGGCGTTCGGCCCTCTTCGAGGAGGCGCTCGACCTCGCCGCCAGCGGGGTCACGATCGACGTGACGGCGTTCCCGCCCGCACACGCTACCGACGACGAGGTCTCCGCTGTGGATGCCATCGTCCGAGCCCTCGACGCCGGGCACGGCGACCGGCTGACGGTCTCCTCCGACGGCGGCGGCTGCCTGCCTCATTTCGAGAACGGCGTGCTCACACGGATGGACTTCGCCACCTCGGCCGCTCTCTCCGACCTGCTGGCGTCGCTGCTGGACCACGGCGTCCCGCTGGCGGATGCGCTCCGGCCGTTCACCCAAACGCCAGCGGGGTACCTGCGGCTCGGTGGGAAGGGCCAGATCGCCGTCGGAGCAGACGCCGACCTGGTCGTCCTGAACGCCGACGGCCGCCCCAGCGACGTCATGGCGCTCGGCCGCTGGCACGTCCGCGACGGGCAGGCGGTCGTGCGCGGCACCTTCGAAGACACCGACTGAATGCCCTCTCCCTACACCGACGACGCGCGCGGCCCCATCATTCCCATCGGCGGGGCCGAGGACAA
>JBCDLV010000577.1:0-1594 GCA_038744895.1 Bacteroidota bacterium
GCAGGTGTGTGTGTCAGCGTCGCCAGGCCCATCCGGTGCAGCGCCGAGATGAACATGCCGGCGGCGATGCCGCAGCTCTCCTGCACGTAGTAGTGCTTTCGCTTGGATCCATCCTCGTGGTGTCCGAACCGCTGGGCGAACAGCACCACGATCCACGGCACCGTCTCCAGGAACGGCTTCTGCCAGTCGGTCCCGAGCGGAGCCAGCGCGTCCAGCCACTCATCCGACATGCGCCCGCCGTAGCTGGCGCGCTCTTCCTCCTCAGCGGCTTCTCGGATTTGGCGTTTGAGGGCAGGGTCTGAGATGGCGACAAATGTCCACGGCTGCATGTGCGCGCCACTCGGCGCTGTGCTCGCCGTCTGGATAGCGAGTTCGACGAGCCGTCGCGGGACCGGCCGGTCAGAGAAATCGCGGACGGACCGGCGCGCGTCCATGTGGGCGAAGAACGCCTCGGCGCGGGCCTCGGACTCCGCTGGCGTGAGCGACTCTACGGTGTAGGGAACGGTCGGGAGAGGCTCCGCCATGGTAGCGCGGGTTACGGATGAAGGCGACCCAGGAGTCGCGGAAACGGCCCCGTCTCGCGGACGTGGTCCAGGCCGCACACGTACGCTACGGTCCGCTCCAGACCGAGCCCAAAACCGGCGTGCGGGACCGACCCAAACCGCCGCAGGTCCAGGTACCAATCGAAGGCCGATTCTGGAAGCTCGTGGGCCGCGATCTGGTCGCGGAGGAACTGGAAGCTGGTGGCCCGCTCTCCCCCACCCACGATTTCGCCGTACCCCTCGGGCGCCAGCACGTCCATCCCCAGCGCCAGCCGGTCGTCCTCGGGGTCGCGCTTCATGTAGAACGCCTTGACGGCCGCGGGGTAGCGGTGGACGATGATCGGCGTGTCAAAGTGACGCGTCAGAACGGTCTCGTCGGAGCCGCCGAAGTCCGCGCCCCACTCGAAGCCGGCGGCGCTGGCCTTCCACCTGGGCAGGTTGCGCAGGGCCTCCTCGATCTCATCCAGCCGCTTGCCGATGTCGATGGCGCGAGCGTCGATCCGGCGCTTCTCGCCCTTCTTGGCCTGTCCGTAACGAGCCTGATCGGCGTCGCGCTCGCTGGTGAGGTCTGCGCGTTCGTCCTCTAGACCCTCGATCTCCGCGTCGAGTAGCGTCTGGGTCGCGTCGCTCGTGAGCAGGTCGACGGCCTCGGTGTAGCTCAGCCGCGGGTACGGCGCCTTCGTGGCCGCTTCGAGCTTCCCGATGTCTCGGCCGAGGACGGCGAGTTCATCCCGGCAGTGTGCCAGAACCGACTCGAGGACGGCCACCAGGAGTTCCTCGGCGACCCCCATGTTCATGTCGAGGTCGTAGAACGCCATCTCCGGCTCGATCATCCAGAACTCCGTCAGGTGGCGGCGGGTCTTGGATTTCTCGGCGCGAAACGTCGGGCCGAAGGTGTAGATCTTGCCATGGGCCATCGCCATGGCCTCGCCGTGGAGTTGCCCGCTCTGTGTCAGGTACGCTGGCTCGCCGAAGTAATCCAGCTCGAACAGCGTCGACGTTCCTTCGACGGCGTTGCCCGTCAGGATCGGGGCATCCATCTGGATGTAGCC
>JBCDLV010000578.1:0-1593 GCA_038744895.1 Bacteroidota bacterium
CGGGATCGACAGGGTGGGCCCCTTGAGCGTGAGTGCGGTCTGCGCGTCGCTGATGTCGAGCCTGAGGAGATCTCCCTCGTGGAGCGTGAGCACGCCCATGCCGCCGAGCCCGAGCGCCTGGTCCTCGGCGAGTGCCGCCGTTACGTCGAAGGTCCACCCGCTGGCGCCGTAGGTCGCAAGGGCGTGGAGGCGGCCGGGGTCGGCCTCAGGCGCCGCCGCCGGGCCGCCAGCGGCAGGAGTTGGAGAGCCCGCTGGCGCGCCAGACGTCGCCGTCGTGTCGACGACGGAGAGGAGCGAGCTCGTGAGCCCGCCCGAGAAGCGGAAGCGAGGCGCGTCGCCGAACGTGACCTCGGCCCCTGAGATGCTGAGCTCCAGCGACGACCCCAGGAGGGGCGCCGAGACGAGCTCCTCGCCGTCCTGGCCACCGGTGTACACCTCCTCCAGCGTGCCGACCGTGACCGTCGTGCCTTCGGCGGGCATCAGCCCAGACTCGGTGATCCGCAGCGCCAGGCCGTCGCCGAGGGCGACCGTCTCGGACGCCAGGGGTCCGGGCAGCGCGAGGCGCCCGCTCGTGCGGAGCTGCCCGCCCTCGAACTCGACGCGTGTGAGGAGGATGGGCGTTCCCTGGTCGCTCAGGTCCAGCTCTGCGCCAGCGGGCAAGGTGGTCCCGATCGTGCCGGCCTGGACGGCGAAGGCGTCGTCCACGAGGATGCCCGCCTCGGCCGAGAGCTCGACCTCGACCTCGGGCGCGCTGGCGTCGCCCGCGAGGCCTGTCAGCGCGAGGACGGCGCGGCGGCCGGGCAGGGTCGTGAGCGGACGGAGCCCGTTGGCATTCGGCGCCCCGACCTCCACGAGGGGCGCGCCGGTGTCATCCGTGAGGCGCAGGACCGCCGTCGCCGCGGTCGGAAGCGGGAGCGTCGCCGGGAGCGTCGCAGCGGCCACCTGACCGCCGATGCGGAGGCCGGACGGGCTGAGCGTCGCGACCACGTCGGAGCCGTCGGCCCACTCGGCGCGGCCCGCCGTCACGCCCGTCGGCGTGACCCCGAGCACGAAGCCGTCGAGGTAGCGGACCGCCAACCCGTCTCGCACGACATCGCCCACACGGACCGCCCCACTCTCCTCGACAGTCGGTGAGAGACCGTCGGCACCGAGCCGGATCCCCCGCGGCAGCGTCATCAGGACGCGGTCGCTGGCGTCGGCGGGCAGGGCCGTACGGCCGGAGACGGACCAGGCCACGGGTGCCGTCGCCAGTTCGAGGGCGAACGTCCCGTCGATGACGACCCCGCCGCGCGTGATCTGCCCATCGTCGAGGGCGACGGTGACGTCGCTGAACTGAGCGCCGACCGTCTCGCTGGTGCCTCCGGGCGTGGCCAGCGTCCCTCTGCCGGAGAGCGCCAGCCCGTCGGGCGTGAGACGGCCGTTCGGCACCGAGAAGGAGAAGAGCGGAGCCGCCGAGGGATACGACCACCCCAGCGATCCGAGCGCGAGATCGGCCGACTCCACGACGCCGCTCGCCAGGTCCACACGGACGGATCCGGTCCCGGTGGCCTCGGTGAATCCCGCTCCGAGCAGGCGAGCCTCGGCCGTTCCGTC
>JBCDLV010000579.1:0-1593 GCA_038744895.1 Bacteroidota bacterium
CGCCACCGGGGACCGTTCACGAGCAACGTGGCCGAGGCGGGCGGCTTCGTGCGCTCGGACCCGTCGCTGGAGGCACCGGACATCCAGTACCACTTCGGGCCGGGCTTCTTCCTCGGCCACGGCCGTCGCAACCCGGAAGGCGAGACGGGCTACACCGTCGGCGGCCTCGTGCTGACGCCCGCCAGCCGGGGGACTGTCCAGCTGGCGAGCCCGGACCCGTACGAGAAAGCCATCGTCGACCCGCGCTACTTCTCCGACGCCGAGGGCGCGGACCTGCGGCGGAGCGTCTGGGCGTTCCGCTTGGCGCAGCGCATCGCTGATGCCGACGCCTTCGCGCCCCTCAACGGCGGGCCCTACGAGCCCGGCCGGGTCCTCGACACCGACGACGAGATCGTCCCATTCCTGCGGGCCTCCGCCGAGACGCTCTACCACCCCGTGGGCACATGCAAGATGGGCGTCGACCGCATGGCCGTCGTGGACCCGGCGCTCCGCGTGCATGGCGTGCGCGGCCTCCGCGTGGCCGACGCCAGCATCATGCCAACCATCGTGCGAGGAAACACCAACGCACCGACCGTCCTCATCGCCGAGAAGGCCGCGGAGATGATCCTCCGCCCCGAGACCGCCGCGCAGCCGGCCCTCGCCTGACCCGCTGGCGGCCCCCTGTCTCTCGTTCGTCGGTCCCATCCAGGACGTGCGCATGAGGGAGAGGCTCTATCGCAGACGTATGACCACCATGACCACGCATCCCGACAGCACGCCGGCCACCATCGACGCCGCGCTGGCCGCGCTGGCCGAGAGCAAGACCGAGTGGGCGCAGCTCCCGATCTCGCTCAAGCTGGCCTACCTCGACGGCCTGCGCGAGCGGGTCGACCGCGTCGCCGAGCGCTGGGTCGAGGCCGCTGCCACGGCCAAGGGCCTGCCCGAGGGATCGCCGCTCCGAGGTGAGGAGTGGCAGATCGGCCCGTGGGCGCTCGCCTACATCCTGACCCCGCTGGCGCGGACGCTCCAGGCCGTCCAGGACGGCACCCTCGCCGACCTCGTCGAGGGGCGCGTCCGCCAGCGGGCCGACGGCCAGACGGTCGTCCGCGTGATGCCCACGCGCGCGTCGGACCGGGTGCTCGCCAGCGGGCTCTCCGTCGACGTGTGGATGGAGCCTGGCGTCACGCCAGAGGGGCTGACGGATACGATGGCGGCGTTCTACCGGCAGGAGGACCCGCCGGGCGCCGTCTCGCTGGTCCTCGGCGCGGGCAACGTGTCGTCCATCGCGCCGCTGGACGTGCTGCACATGCTCTACGCCGAGGGCTCCGTGGTGGCACTCAAGCTGAACCCCGTCAACGCGTACCTCGGGCCGATCCTCCGGGAGGTGTTCGAAGAGTTCATCGAGTCTGGCTACCTCCGCCTCCTCTACGGCGGCGCCGACGTGGGCGAGAGGCTTACACGGCACGACCTCGTCGAGGCGATCCACGTCACGGGCAGTGCCGCCACACACGACGCCATCGTCTATGGCACGGGGCCAGACGCGGCGGTCCGCAAGGAGCGCGACGAGCCCCAGATCCACACGCCGGTGTCGAGCGAGTTGGGCGGGGTGAGCCC
>JBCDLV010000580.1:0-1581 GCA_038744895.1 Bacteroidota bacterium
AGGACGGCTTCTTCGACGGCGACGGGGTCGAAGCGCTCGACCTCGGGGTAGCGGGACATGGCGGGCGGCCGGTGACGGAGCCCAGAAGCTAGCCCTCGCCCCCCGAGGCGGCCGTGAAGCGCGGCCCGATTCGCCCGCCTCAAGGGCCCCGAGGCCGCACGGCCCCGAGGCGGTCAGCCGTAGATCTCGTCGAGGCGGAGCGTGACGCCGAGCGTGCCGATCTCGATCGACCCGTCCGTGAGCGGCTCGTCGCGCGTCCACGTCGTCTCGGTCCGCCGCGAGAGTTGGACCCACCGCCTGTCCGGGTCGACGTAGAGCACGGCCTGGATCGACGGGACGGCGCGGTAGAGAGCAAACTTCTCGCCCCGGTCGTAGTCGGCCGTGCCCGGCGACAGCACCTCGCAGACGATGGTCGGGTTGCGGAGCGTGGTCTCAGCGTTGCCCCAGAACACCGGCTGGCCGCAGACGACGGTCACGTCGGGGTAGACGTACTGCCGGTCTTCCAGGACCTCGACGCGCATCGCCTCGGAGAGGACAGCGCAGTCGGTGCCGCGCAAGGCGGAGACGAGAGCTGCGCCCAAAGCCATCGAAACGCGGGCGTGGGCATAGGTGCCTCCGGACATGGGGAAGACCTCTCCGAAGTGGTACTCGTGGCGCTCGACCTGCGTCTCCTCCCACGCGAAGTACTCCTCCGGCGTGAAGGTCAGCGTGCGGGCAGCGACGGCAGGCATCGTGGATCTGGCGGGTTCGCGTCCAGTATAGGGACCGCCTCGGCGCCCCTGAGGCGGCACGGCCCCGAGGCGGTCAGCCGAGGTCGGGGACGCCTCGGTACAGGTCGTCTAGCGCAACGGTCAGGCCGAGCGACGGGAGTGCGATGGTGCCGTCGGTGACCGGCGACGGAAGCGACCACGCATCGTCGGTCTTGGTGGCAACCTCGGCCCAGCGGCGCTCGGAGTCCACCCAGACAATCTCACGGAGCGACGCGATCTCGCGGTAGAGGGCGAACTTCTCGCCCCGGTCGTACGCCGCCGTGCTCTCCGAGAGCACTTCGAGAACGACGACCGGGTTTCGGAGCGCCCGCCGCGTCTCGTCGTGGAACGCCGGCTCGCCGAGGACGACGCTCGCGTCGGGGTAGACGTAGCGCTGGTCGTGGATCTGGATGCGCATTCCATCCGGCAGTACGGCAGCCCGGTTTCCTACGGCGCCTCGAAGCGCAACAACCCAGTTGGCAATGATGAGAAAGTGTTCGTAAGTCCCTCCAGGCATGGGGTAAACCTCGCCGTTGGCGTACTCGTGGCGCTCCTCCTGGCGCTCTTCCCAGTCGAAGTACTCCTCGGGCGTGAACGTGATGGTCCGGGCAGCAGCGACGGGCATCGGTCAGAGGGTTCTGGTCAAGGCCAACATAGGGCGGCACGCCCCCGAGGCGGTCAGGCGAGAGAGGCCACCACGTCGCCCATGAGGGCCGTCAGCGTGGGCTCCGCCTCGGCGGCGGCGGCCAGCACGTCGGCGATCGAGACCGGCTCGAGGGCGTCGGGGAAGCACTCGTCGGTGACGACCGAGATCGCGAGGCAGCGCAGCCCC
>JBCDLV010000581.1:0-1571 GCA_038744895.1 Bacteroidota bacterium
CGAGCGGCCCTACAAGCGCCCCAGCTACGAGGCCGGCGTGACGGCCGAGGGCGAGCCGGTCAGCCCCGGTCCCGCCTCGGGGCCGGACGAGCCCGCCTCGGAGGGCGACGGCGTGGCGGACGGCAAGCCGGACCCGCTCGGGCCGTCGGACCCGATGGGCCCCACCGAGGCGGGCGGCGACGGCGCGACGACGGAGCCGGCGGCATAAGGACCGCGGACGACGGACCGCAGACCGCCGCCTCGGGGACGACCTCAGTCCGCTGGTCTTCTTTCTGTGCGCTCATGACCCTCTTTCGTCCGGTCGGGCTCAAAGAGCTGGAACTCATCGCTGAGGCGGGCTGGCGCGAGTTCCCACCACGGCTTCCGTGGCAGCCCATCTTCTACCCTGTGCTCAACTTTGAGTACGCTGCTCAGATCGCGAGCGAGTGGAACACGAAGGACGAGAATTCGGCCTACTGCGGGTTCGTGACGCAGTTCGACGTAGCTGACGCATTTGTCAGCCGATACGATGTGCAGGTGGTCGGAACAAAGGGCCACCAGGAGCTGTGGGTGCCGGCGGAAGATTTGGCTGAACTGAACGCACACATTGAGGCTCCCATCGCAGTCCTGGCCTCGTACTTCGGGGAGAGCTTTAGCGGTACGGTTGACCGGGACACAGAGCTTCCCACGTCAGTCGTGCCGCCAGCGTCGTAAACACCTGACTCGGAGCAGAGGCGTCAGACAACCTCGACGAACGCATCGCGCCCGAGGCGGCGAACTGGCGTCGGATGTGGCGGAGTTGTCGCAGCCGTTCGCTCATCCTGCGGCATCGCGCGGGCGGTGCATGAAACGTGGAATCCGGGCCGTACCGTGGCTTCCGACGCACCCGGCGTCGTCCCCCCAGCCTTCCCCATGCCATGACTCGGCTCACACTTCTGGCAGCGCTCGGCGCCGCCTTCCTCGTCGGCCCCGCCGACGCCCAGCCCCAACGCCCCGACGTCTCCGCCCTCATCGAGCGCGCCACCTCGGGGCTCGACCTCACCGCCCAGCAGCAGTCCCGCCTCGGAGCGCTCTCCGACGACTATGCCGACGCCGAGGCGGGCGCCCTCTGGTCGCTCTCGGCCGACGTCGCGGCCGTCCTCACCGACGCCCAGATCGACCAGCTCCAGGAGGCCCAGCAGGCCCGCCGCGCCGACCGTCGCCAGGCCCGCGGTGAGCGCGACCGTCGCGGGATGCGCGCCCGCGGGATGCGCCGAGGCGGTCGCGCCCGAGGCGGCCAGCGGATGACGTCCGAGCAGCGCGCGGCCGTCCGTGAGGCGATGCAGGACGTCCGCCCGCAGGCCCGGTCGCTCGTCGAGCAGTTCCGCGCCGGCGACCTGTCGGACGAGGCGTTCGTCGCCGAGGTCCGCACGCTCCGCGAGGACGCCATGACCCGCCTCGGGGCCGCCCTGCCCGACGCGATGGCCGAGCGCCTGACCCGGATGACGACGCGCCGCGACGCCACGAAGGCCGCCCGCGAGGACGCTCTCGGCCTCACCGACGACCAGAAGGATGCCGTCCAGGCCCTCGCCCTCGACCGCCTCCGCGAGGGC
>JBCDLV010000582.1:0-1567 GCA_038744895.1 Bacteroidota bacterium
TCGATCGCCACAGGCCGCGCGTGCTCTTGCGGCACCTCGCGGTGGAAGTCGCTCGACGAGCGGTAGCCCGGCATCTGCTCCAACGAGAGCGTCTTGGCGTCGCCCTGGCGGACCGACTTCAGCTCCCAGACGCTGTGCTCGGTCGGCTCCACCGCTGGCGCCTCCCCGACGCCGTTGCCTCCGGTGCTCGCCTTGAGCCCGATCTGCTCCTCGGCCGCGATCCAGCGGAGCGTCTCGGCTACGCCGGAGTCTTCGGCTGCGTAGAGGTCGCAGCGGTTGGCCTCCTCCGGCCACTGCGGCACGTAGCGCATCCCGCGGAACACCTGCTGCATCGTCTTGCCGACGGCGCGTACCAGGTCGGCCTTCACCAGCACGGAGATCGGCTTGATGTCGGTGCCCTCGCCGATCATGTCGACCTGGACCATGACGTCGATCTCGCCCTCTCGGTAGGCGTCGAGGAGCTGCTGGCGCTCGCCAGCGGGCACGTCCTGCCCGATCCGGGCGGAGCGTACGTCCGGGTACTGGCGCCGCACGAAGTCGAGGATGGCCGCCGCGTGGCGGTTGCTCATCCCGATGACCAGCATCTGGTGATCGCGGTAGCCCGCGAACAGGCCGCCGGAGCGCGCCATGAGCCGCGCCAGCTGGCTGCGCTTCTGGGTGAACCGCTCGAACGCAGGCCCCAGGAGCGTGTCGAGGTAGACCTCGTGGAACCGGAGCTTGCGTCTCGCCAGGTACGCGTCCACGTCGCGGCTGGCCTCGGGGTCGTCGCGTAGGGCGGCCAGCGAGACCTCGACCTCCTCGCCTGTGTCGGTATGCACCATGCGCACGGCGTAGTCGACCACGTGGGCATCGACACGCTTGAGGATGCCGCCCTCGGCGTGGGCGTCCCGCATCCCGACCTCGTGGAGCGCCTCGTAGGTGCGAAACCCGTCGGCGTCCTCCGAGAAGGGCACGCCGAACAGCATCTTGTTGTCGCTCCGCATGGGTGTGCCGCTGAGGGCCACGCTCGCCGCATGCGGGAACCGCTCGATGGCCTGCGCCCACGTCCCGTCGTCGGCGAGGTGGTGGACCTCGTCGAACACGAACAGCGCCTTCGACTGACGGCAGTACTCCACGAGCGCATCGTTGCCGCGCTCCCCGCTGGCGTACTGGTAGGTCGTGACCACGACCTCGGTGCTGAGGTTCTTGAGGAACACGCGGTCGGAGTCGGCCGAGCAAAAGCTGACGGCGCCGGCGCCGAGCCAATGGAAGACCTGCGCCAGCTCGTCCGCGTCGGCGTACTGGTCGCGGAGATTGCCGCGCGGGACGAAGACCACGAGCCGGTCGGCCACGCCGAGGCTGCGCGCCACGACGTAGCTGGCGAGCGCCGTGATGGTCTTGCCGTAGCCCGGGACGAACACGCCCAGCGCATTCCGCTCGCCGCGTCCCAGTGCCTCGGCCCACTTCTGCAAGAACGCCCGCTGGCCCTGGCGGAGGGCGAACCCGTCCGTCAGGCGGATGCCGGGCAGCGACGAGGGCGGGGCGTCCGCTGGCGGCAGCGGCCGGACGGGGGAGGACAACGGGGCGA
>JBCDLV010000583.1:0-1561 GCA_038744895.1 Bacteroidota bacterium
CGACATCGTCGACGGCGAGCCCGTGGGCATCGAGAACGACTTCACGCAGCGCAACACCACGTTCATGACGTGGAACCTGCTCCACCTGGCGCGGATGCTCAAGGACGCCGGCGGCATCCCGGCCCACGGCAACCAGCGCGCCGCCTGGGACGCCGGCTGCCGGTTTGACTACGAGAACCCGGAGTACCGCTAGCCGGCTCGCTCTCCGGCGCCAGCGGCCTCTCCTGACGCCAGCGGGAGAGCCCGTTGGCGTCGCCCCGCTGGCGCACGAGTGTTCATCCTGCGCGAAGCCGTTGGACGGAGGCCACGCGTTCGCCCCGCTGGCGCCACCCGCTGGCGACGGAATCGAGATCCCTCCGCACGGTTGGCCGCGCCGTCCCTGCGCAGTCGAGACGACCTGTGCTACCCTCGGGGCACGCCACCCCAGCCCCGCGCCAGCGGAGGCCCACACCCTCGCCCCATGTTCGCACCCTCCACCTTCGCCGCCCGACGCGCCCGGCTGGCGGCCGACCTCGACGACGGCCTGGTTGTCCTGCTCGGCAACGACGCCGAGCCGATGAACTACCCCGCCAACCGGTTTCCCTTCCGGCAGGACGGCTCGTTCCGCTACGTCGCTCGGGCCGACGCCCCCGGGCTGGCGCTGACGCTCGACGCTGCCACGAGCGAGGCCACCCTCTACGGCCGCGAGGCGACGCTGGAGGACAAGGTGTGGGACGGCGAGGTGCCGAGCCTCCGCCAGCGGGCCGACGCTGCTGGCATCGAGCACACCGCCGCCCCGGACGCCCTGCCCGACGCCGTCCGCCGAGCGCAGCAGGCCGGGCGCACCGTCCACGTGCTGCCGCCGTACCGCGCCAGCACGCGGCTCCGGCTGGCGTCGCTCCTCGGTGTGGCGCCGGACGCCATCGAGCCGTCGGAGGCGCTGCTGGACGCCGTAATCGCGCAGCGGATCATCAAGACGGACGAGGAGGTGGCCGAGATCGAGCGCGCCATCGAGATCGCGGCCGAGATGCACCGGACGGCCATGCGGCTGGCGCAGCCGGGGCGGACCGAGTACCAGGTGGCCGCGGCCCTGGAGGCGGTCGCGCTGCGAGAGGGCTCCCACCTGTCGTTCCCGGCCATCGTGACCACGCGCGGCGAGGTGCCGCACCACCACGCCAGCGCGCACGTCCTCCAGGCGGGCGACCTGCTCCTCCACGACGCCGGGTGCGTGGCGCCGGGCTCGGGCTACTGCTCCGACATCACGCGCGTCTCGCCGGTCGGCGGCACGTTCTCGGAGCGCCAGCGGGCCATCTACGACCTCGTGCTGGCGGCCCAGGTGGCCTGCATCGACGCGTGCGCTCCGGGCGTCTCGTTCCGCGAGATCCATGACCTGGCGTCGAGGACGCTGGCGGCGGGCCTCGTGGAGATCGGCCTCCTGCGTGGCGACGTGGACGAGATCGTGCCCGCTGGCGCCCATGCGGCGTTCTTCCACCACGGCCTCGGCCACCCGATGGGCCTGGACGTGCACGACCTCGAAGCGCTCGGCGAGGACCGCGTGGGCTACGGCGACGAGGCGACGCGC
>JBCDLV010000584.1:0-1559 GCA_038744895.1 Bacteroidota bacterium
CGGGTCCGCTGGGCCATCGGCGCCGAGGCCGAGCGCCAGCGGGACGACCGCCTGGAATCGATCAACGACGACGGCGTCCCCGGAGATGTGCTGACGGACCAGGTCGAGACGGTGCTGTCGGGCGCGCTGTTCGCCCGCGTCGAGGTCCCGCTGGCGCCGGGCCTAACGGCGAGCGCCGCGGCTCGCGCGGATGCCCTCGGCTACCGGGCAGATCCCGCCGGGCTCGCGTCGGACACGCGCACGCTGGGAGCTGTCTCGCCATCCATCGGGATCGCCTACTCGGGTGCGACGCCGGCGGTCTCGTACACCCTGTTCGCGAATGCGGCGGGTGCCCTCGATGCGCCCACTACCACGGAGCTCGGCAACCGACCCGACGGCCTGCCGGGCTTCGACCCGTCGCTGGAGCCGGAGCGGACATGGGGCGCCGATGTAGGAGCCCGCCTGACGGTGGCGGTCGCCGCTGGCGGGACGCTGGGCATCGATCTGGTGCTCTTCGGAGCGTCCGTCGAGGACCTCCTGATCCCGTTCGAGGTGGACGACGTGACGTTCTTCCGCAACGAAGGGCGGACGACCCACATCGGCGCTGAGGTCGGCCTTCAGCCCCGAGCGATCCCGCTGGCGGGCGGTCGACTCGACGGAGCCGTCGCGTATGCGTATACCCGTGCGCGCTTTGCGGAGACGGCAGGAACGCTCACGGTCGAGGGCAACACGGTGCCGGGCGTGCCGGACTACCTCGCCACGGGGTCGCTGACGTGGAACGGCCCTCGTACGCTCCCTCTCGTGGTCGGTCTCTCTGCCGAGGCCGCCAGCGGGTACCCGGCCGACAGTGCCAACGAGACCCGAACCGAGGCCTACGCCGTCGCCCACGTGCGGCTGGGTCTCCACGCCCTTCGCCTGGCGCAGGGCGTCACAGCGAGCCCGTTCGTGCAGGTGCGCAACGTGGCCGACACGGACTACCTCGGGTCCGTGGTCATCAACGCGTTCGGCGGGCGCTACGCCGAGCCGGCCGCAGGACGTCACGTGCTGGCCGGTTTGACGCTCGCGTTGCGCTAGGGCGCCAGCGGGTGTTCCTCCCGGTCCGGTGCCGGCCCCTGGTGGCCTGGCCGTGCGTCTCGTGCGAGACGCGTGGGCTCTACTGGATTCGAACCAGTGACCTCGTCGATGTCAACGACGCGCTCTAACCAACTGAGCTAAGAGCCCGGACGCGCCAGCTGGCGGGTGCCAACGCGAAGGGCGCCAAACATACCGGAGCGACCTCGCCAGGGGCAAGGTTTCGAGCGTCAGGGACGTGTGAATGCGTACCGAAGCCCCACGGGTCGATCTGGGAGCCCGTGGGTCGTTGTGCCCTTCCCTTGGGAATGCGAGAGGCCGGTGGTCAGGCGGTTCACCCAATCTCCGAGGGCGCCGATTCCGTGACAAACAGCCCAACGATTGTGAAGTCCGCCCTGCCAAAGAGGGGCGCCGGCCTCCGACGAAGCGCTGGCACGCGCTTTGGGAAGGGGTCGGTCGTCCCCCCGATTCTCCGTGCACGCTCTGAGCGTACAGACTCCATCGAACCC
>JBCDLV010000585.1:0-1551 GCA_038744895.1 Bacteroidota bacterium
CGGATCATCTGCTCGCGGCCGTACCACGCATTGTTCATGCACAACATGCTCATCCGCCCCACCGCGGAGGAGTTGGCGTCGTTTGGCGAGCCGGATTTCGTGGTGTACAACGCCGGCGCTTTTCCGGCCAACCGGTACACGTCTGGCATGACCTCGTCGACCAGCATCGACGTGTGCTTCGAGCAGAAGGAGATGGTCATCCTCGGCACGATGTACGCTGGCGAGATGAAGAAGGGGGTGTTCACCGTCATGAACTACCTCATGCCGAAGAAGGGCATCCTCTCCATGCACTGCTCGTGCAACCAGGCCTACGAGGACGGCGAGGCCACCGGGGACGTCTCCCTCTTCTTCGGCCTGTCTGGAACGGGGAAGACGACGCTGTCGGCCGATCCGCATCGCGCCCTCATCGGCGACGATGAGCATTGCTGGAGCGACGAGGGCGTCTTCAACATCGAAGGCGGCTGCTACGCCAAGGCGATCAACCTCTCAGCCGAGAACGAGCCGGAGATCCACGGCGCCATCCGCTACGGGACGGTCCTGGAGAACGTCGTCTACGACGAGGACACCCGGGAGGTGGATTACAGCGACACGTCCATCACGCAGAACACACGGGCGTCCTATCCCATCGAGCACATCGCCAACGCCAAGGTGCCGTGCGTGGGCGGCCATCCATCCAACGTGATCTTCCTCACGGCTGACGCCTTCGGGGTGCTTCCACCGGTCTCCAAGCTCACGCCCGAGCAGGCGATGTACCACTTCATCAGCGGCTACACGGCGAAGGTGGCCGGCACGGAGGTGGGCGTGACCGAGCCCAAGGCGACCTTTTCCGCCTGCTTCGGTGCTCCGTTCATGGTATGGCACCCGTCGGTGTACGCCGAACTGCTGGCGGAGAAGATCGAGCGGCACGGCTCAGACGTATGGCTGGTCAACACTGGGTGGACCGGTGGCCCCTACGGGACGGGTCGGCGGATGTCCCTGGAGCACACCCGTGCGATCATCGACGCGATCCACGACGGATCCCTGGCCCAGGCACCGACCGTCGAGGATCCGATCTTCGGCGTGGCGGTCCCGGCCGAGTGCCCGGGCGTCCCGTCAGAGATCCTGACGCCCCGGAACACGTGGGCGGATCCAGACGCCTACGACCACCAGGCCGCCAAGCTGGCGCAGCTGTTCGTCGACAACTTCGAGGCATTCGAAGACGGGTCGAGCAGCGCGATCCGGAACGCCGCACCGAGGATTCCCGAGGCGGTCTAGCCCCACTCCGGCTGTAGGTAGGCCCCGCTGGCGGTACCGCTGGCGAGGGCAGCGATGCCGAACCACTCTCGCAGTCCGGTACGCGCGCGACGGGCTCCCATCAGGTGTCTGGGCACGCCCGTGCCTCTATCCGCCGACGGCGGCGGCCAGCACCAGAACCCCAACGAGGCCGAAGATCAGGACGAACAGGTACGTCCATCCGACGACGAGTCCCTTCGACAGCGTGCGGCCCCATCCCTGGCCGTACACGCGCTTCTGGGCCACCAGGAAGTACACAGGAATCGAGAGGGAGAGCGC
>JBCDLV010000586.1:0-1546 GCA_038744895.1 Bacteroidota bacterium
GTCGACCGTGTCGACGGCGACGAACCGGCGGTCGGGCATCGAGACGGCGGTGAGGCGGCCCAGCCCGGGGCGCCCGACGAACACCGCGCCCGTGTCGATGGCGATGAGCCGAGGGCGATCGATGGGCTCCGCAACCGGCGTGTGGCCGCACACGACGGGCATCTCCCAGTTCGAGAGGTCAGCATCGAGGTGCTGACGCGTCCAGAGGGCGATGCTGGGGTCCGGGTCGTCGAGGTTGTCGGCCACGGTCCGGCGTGTGTCGAAGCCGGCATGGACGTAGGCGGCTCCGGCGCCCTCCGCCGCGACCGCTGTCCGCTCCAGGAACGCGACGTGGGCCTCGGGGAGCTTGAGATCGCCTCGTCGCTCGTACGCTTCGAGGGTCGTCTGCCCTCCGTTGACCCACCAGAGGTCAGGGTCCCCGACGCCGTGAGCGTAGTCGAGCATCATCTGGTCGTGGTTTCCACGCAGGAAAACGCACACTGGGCCATCTGTGCCAGAGGCGGCCTCCAGTTCGATCATCCGGTCGAGCACGGCCGCGCTGTCTGGCCCCCGGTCGATGTAGTCACCCACGAACACGAGCACATCGCTCGGACCGAGGCTTCCGCCCGCGTCCTGCGCCAGCTGGTCGTACAGGGCGTCGAAGGTGCGTGCGCAGCCGTGGATGTCGCCGATGGCGTAGAAGGCCACGTCAGGACTTCGTGCTGGTCTCGACGAGGCCGCGGCCGCTCTTCTTCATCCGGTCCGACTGGCGAAGCTCGCGCAGCACCGCATCCAGGACGCCGTTGACGAACGAGGCGCTCTTGTCGGTCCCAAAGGCGCGCGCCACCTCGACGGCCTCGTTCAGCGTCACCTTGGGCGGGATGTCCTCGAAGTAGAGCATCTCCGCGATCGCGATCCAGAGAACGTACCGGTCGGTGCGCGCCAGCCGGTTGAGATCCCAATTCTCGACGTGCCGGTCGATCAGGACATCGGCTTCCGTGCGGGCGTCGGCGGCCTTCAGGAAGAGGCGCTCGGCGAAGCGGAGATAAGTCCGGTCGCCCTCGAACTGAGGCCGGATGAGCGTCCGGAGGACGTGCTCGGCCGAGTCCTCGCTCGCCTCGAACGCGTAGAGGGCCTGGAGCACGCGTTCGCGCACCTGTCGGCGCTTGCTGGGGCGTTGCGGCTGGGACACGGGAGCGTTCAGAGAGCGAACGCCCAAGATAGACGGCCGCCAGCGGAGGTCCCGGTCAAGAGGCAGCGAAGCGGCTGTCACGCCGATGGACGCCCGCGGGTCAGACGCAGACGTGCCGCTCGCTCCTCCTCCCCCGCCGCTTCGGCTCTCGACGCGTCCCGCGCTGGCGCTGGCCGCCGCGCTGGCCGCCGGCATCGGGCTGGCGAGGCTGGTGCCGACGGTCTCCGCTGGCGTGTGGGCGCTCGTAGGCACCGCTGGCGCCGTCGGGCTGGCCGTGTATCTGTCACGATCCCAGAGCCGCCTGGTCACACTCCGACCGCTGGGGTGGGCGCTCGCCGTGGCCGCGGCGACCATCGCGCTGGGAGCAGCCCGCGA
>JBCDLV010000587.1:0-1546 GCA_038744895.1 Bacteroidota bacterium
GGCTCGAACTGAATGAACCCGGTGGCCATCTCCGCCTCCGCCCAGGTGGCCTCGTCGAGGACGCCGTCGAGGGTGACGGCCCCTGCTGGCGCTGCGGTCAGCGAGGGCGTGGGGGTGAGGGCGAGCGCGAGAAGAAGTGTGAGCACAGGCGAGCGGGCGGACTCTCACGGTATCGGGCCCCAACGCCCGCACGCGGCGTACGTTCGGCGAGGATTCCAAGGAGGACGTGCCCCGAGACTCGTACCAAACGCTCGTTGTGCCAGCCGGTGCAGAGCCCCCGAAGGTCAAGGGGTCGCGGTTCATCGGGGATGCGTTCCCGGTAGCCACTGCCGACGAGGCTCTCGCGGCGGTCGGCGCCGTGCGCCAGCGGGAGCATGCCGCGCGGCATCACGGGTGGGCCTACCGGTTGCTGCCGGACGCTCCATCGCCGCGCTCGTCTGACGACGGAGAGCCCAGCGGGTCGACCGGTGTCCCCATCCTTCGGGAGATCGAGGGCCGGGAGCTGTTCGGCGTCGTGGTCGTGGTGACGCGGTACTACGGAGGGACCAAGCTTGGCGTGGGCGGCTTGGTGCGAGCCTACAGCGCCGCCGCCGGCGCCGCGCTCGACGCGGCCACCAGGCGGACGGTGGTGGTCCGCGAGACGGTGCGGCTGGCGTTCGCGTTCGCCGACACGTCGCCCGCAATGCGGCTGCTCGACCAGTTCGACGCGGAGGTCGAGGCTCAGGACTACACGACGCAGGGAACGGAGCTCCAACTGGCGGTCCGCCGGGGCGAGGTGGACGCGCTCCAGGCCGCTTTCGTGGAGGCCACAGCGGGACGGGGACGCGTGGTGACGTAGCGCGGTCGTACCCTCCCGCATGGACCGCCGTCGCTTCGTTTCTGCCGCCTCTCTCGCCGCTGGCGCGGCCATCGCGGGGTGCGGCCCAGGTCCGGGTAACGGTCGCCGAAACACGGGTGCGAGTGCCTCAGCGGAGGGTCCGGCCGTTATCACGAGCCCGAGGGTCCGCTGGCGCCTGGCGTCCAGCTTCCCGCGCTCGACGGAGATCCTGTACTCCGCGGCGGAGCGGTTGGCCGAGCGGGTCTCGGCGCTCACCGACGGCCGGTTCGAGATCGAGGCCAACGAGGGAGGTGCCCTCGTGCCGCCGCTCCAGGTGTTGGATGCCGTCCAGTCCGGCTCCGTCCCGATTGGCCATACCGCCGGCTACTACTACCTCGGCAAGACGACCGCGCTGACGTTCGACACGGCCGTTCCGTTCGGCATGCAGGCCCGACAGCACGACGCGTGGATGCGCCACGGGGGTGGGCGCCAGCTGGTGCAGCAGACGCTCGACGACTTCGGCGTGGTCGGCCTGCTCGGGGGAAACACGGGCACCCAGATGGGCGGCTGGTTTCGCCAGCGGGTCGGGTCGCTGACGGATCTCCGCGGCCTCACCATGCGGATCCCCGGTCTCGGGGGGCGGGCGTTCGAGCGGCTCGGCCTGGTGGCCCAGACCATCGCGGGCGGCGAGATCTACGGTGCGCTCGAACGGGGCGCCATCGACGCGAC
>JBCDLV010000588.1:0-1544 GCA_038744895.1 Bacteroidota bacterium
GGCGAGGGCGTCGTCTCCGGTATCGCGTGGAGGCTGGCCGCACGGTCGCGGTGGGTCGGGCACAAGAAAGTTGTCCGTGGAAGCCCTTCCGTTACAAATCGTGACAGTCATTGTAGCTAGGGATTTATTTTATTTGGCCAGACTGTCGATCGTCCTGTGGACTTGGCAGTCCGTGTCCATTTCCGTCTCACATTCTCAACTGCCGTGACCCGCTGGCTCCTGTCCCTCGCTGCGCTCGCACTTCCGCTCTCCGCCTCTGCCCAAGAGGCCGAGGCCATCGATCCGGCCTCAACTGCGTGGATGCTCGCGGCGGCAGCCCTCGTCCTCCTGATGACGCCCGCCCTGGCGTTCTTCTACGGCGGGCTCGTGCGGAGCAAGAACATGCTCAACACGATGATGATGAGCATCGCATCGCTGGGCGCTGTCGCAGTTGGATGGGTGGTGCTGGGCTATTCGCTGGCGTTCGACGGCTCGGGGCCGCTCGTCGGAGGGCTCGGCCATGCGTTTCTGTCCGGCGTTGGCCTGGAGCCGTCCGGCGACATCCCGCACCTTCTGTTCGCGGCCTACCAGGGCACGTTCGTCATCATCACCGCAGCACTGATCTCGGGCGCCGTCGTCGAGCGGATGCGCTTCGGGCCGTACCTGGCCTTCATCACGCTGTGGAGCATCGTCGTCTACGCGCCCGTGGCTCACTGGGTGTGGGCTGAGGGCGGCTGGATCTACGAACTCGGCGCGCTCGACTTTGCCGGTGGGACGGTCGTCCACGTGAACGCGGCGGCGGCTGCGGTCGTCGCGGCACTGGTCGTCGGGCCGCGGAAGGACTACGCCCGCCAGGCGATCCTGCCTCACAACGTGCCGTTCGTGCTTCTGGGGGCTGGGCTCCTGTGGTTCGGCTGGTTCGGATTTAATGCCGGGAGCGCGCTCGGAGCGAATGAGTCTGCCGCTCTGGCGTTCGCGAACACCCTCTTCGCGCCAGCGGCCACCCTGCTCGTCTGGACGCTGATCGACTTCGTGCGGGAGGGCCGTCCGACAGCGGTCGGCGCAGCCACGGCCATCGTGGTGGGCCTGGTGGCCGTCACCCCGGCCGCCGGGCACGTCGGGCCGATGGGCGCTCTGGCGATCGGAGCGATTGCGGCGGTCCCGTCCTACGCCGCCATCCTGTACCGAACGCGAACGCGCCTGGACGACTCCCTGGATGTTCTGGCGGCGCATGGCCTCGGCGGAACGGTCGGTGCGCTTCTCACGGGCGTGTTCGCTTCGACGGCCTGGGGCGGAGGGGCTGACGGCGCCCTGTTCGGGAACGTCGCGCAGCTGGGCCCGCAGGCGCTCTCAATCCTGGCCGTCGCCGCCTACAGCGCTGGCCTCTCGTTCCTGCTCCTCAAGGGTATCGGCTTCGTGACCGCGCTCCGCGCCGATGAGTCTACCGAAGGCCGCGGCCTCGACGTGGCCGAGCACGGGGAGGGGGCCTACAGCCATGGCGAAGGCGCCATCCTGGTCCTCGATCCGCCGGCGACCGAGGCGGCAGAACCGATCCCCACGCCGAC
>JBCDLV010000589.1:0-1544 GCA_038744895.1 Bacteroidota bacterium
CGACGAGATCGACGCCCTCGCGCCGGCGCGAGGCGGCAGCTTCGGCGACTCGAACGTGACCGAGCGCGTGGTCAACACCCTGCTGGCGGAGATGGACGGCCTGGAAGAGCTCCAGGGCGTCGTGGTCGTGGGCGCCACCAACCGGCCGACGCTGCTCGACCCGGCGCTGCTCCGTCCGGGCCGCTTCGACGAGATCGTCTACGTGCCCGTCCCCGACGAGGAGGGCCGGCGCCGCATCCTGGAGATCCAGACCGGCCCCATGCCACTCGCAGACAACGTGGACCTCGACGCGCTGGCGGCACAGACGGAGCGGTTCTCTGGCGCTGACCTGGAGAACCTCGTCCGCAAGGCGGGCCTGCTGGCGCTCCGCGAGGACATCCGCAACGAAGCGGTCAACGCCGGTCACTTCGAGCGCGCGCTCGCCGACGTTCGCCCCAGCGTGACGCCCGAGGTCGAGCGCGAGTACGAGCGCATGCGCCAGCAGCTCAAGCAGGAGGACCCGCGCGGCAACCGCACCATCGGCTTCCAGCTGGCGCCAGCGGAGAACGGCGAGGCGTGAGCCACTGGCGCCGTGGATCTCGGTGAGGGAGGGAGAACTCCCTTGCCGAGATGCTCTCCCGTTGCATCCTCCTCGCCGCCAGCGTCCTGCTGGCGGTGCCCGCGTCCGCCCAGACCACGTTCACCGTCACCACGGCCGCCAGCGGGGGCCCGGGCTCTCTCCGCCAGGCCATCCAGTCGGCCAACGCTGAGCCGAACGGGGCCGCACCGGACACGATCGCGTTCGATCTCTCGGGCACTGGCCCGTTCACGATCCGCCCCACCTCGGAACTGCCATTGATTACGGAGGCGGTCGTCATCGACGGCCTCTCACAGCCCGGCGCAGATTGCTCGACGTGGCCCGCGACGCTCCTCGTCGAGATAGACGGGAGCCTCGCTGGGAGCGAATCTGACGGCCTTCTCTTCGGAAATGGCGGCGGCTCGACCGTCCGAGGCGTGGTCATCAACCGGTTCGGCAACGACGGTGTCGACGTAGAGGGCGACGGCGGCAACACCTTCACGTGCAACTACGTGGGCACGGACCCGACGGGCATGATCGCGAGGCCGAACGGCGGCGACGGTTTCGACATCGACTCCAGTGACAATGTGGTCGGCGGCCCGACGCCATCCGACCGGAACCTCATCTCAGGCAACGGGAATCCTGGATCGCTCGTGGGCGACGGTGTCGACATCGACGGAGACTCCTCTGAGCCCGGTACCGGAGAGAGGAACGTGGTCCAGGGCAACTACATCGGCGTGGCCGTCGATGGCGTGACGCCGCTGGGCAATGGCGACGACGGCGTCGAAGTCCAGGACGACGCGCGGGACAACGTGATCGGTGGGACCACGGCGGGGGAGGGCAATGTGATCGGGTTCAACGGAGACAATGGGGTCCAGGTCGAGGATGCCGGAACCATTCGGAACGCGATTCTCGGCAACGCCATTTTCGGCAACCGCGGGCGAGGCATCGAGCTCCAAGTCTCCTCTGGAGGCGAGCAGACGCCGAA
>JBCDLV010000590.1:0-1543 GCA_038744895.1 Bacteroidota bacterium
ACCTGTCGGATTTGGAGGGGGCACCGTGATGGATGGGGGATCGCCCATTCCCTACCGCCAGCTGCTCCTGGAGCAGGCCCGCCTGGGCTGCGCGCTCACCTTCCTACGACGGACCTTTCATCGGGACATCGGCGGGCGTGATCTCGCATTGGAGATGGGAGCCATCGAAGCGGCCTGGAGCGGGGCCCAGCGCCGACCACCTGCACGCATCGACGCCGATCGCGCATCCTTCGTGGACCTCCTCCGCCGCCTCCGCCCGGACGCATGAACGTCCTGATGATGTACAGCACGCACGTGCCCACCGCCGAGCACGTCGCGCGCATCGCGGCCCTCGGTGGCGAGGTCACGGTGGCAACCGACGAGGCGGGCGCGCTCGACGCCGCACCGGACGCGGAGATCATCTTCGGCCACCGGTACCTACGACAGGTCCTGCCCGTCACGACCCGGCTTCGCTGGGTGCAGTCGACCGCTGGCGGCGTCGACCGGCTTCCGCTCGACGGCCTTCGGGAGCGCGGCGTCCAGCTGACACGCATGACTGCGGCTGCATCCATCATCGCGCGCCACGCCGTCACGCTTGCGTGGGCCCTGGCCCGGAATATTCCGACGTTGGTGCGCCAGCAGGATGCGCGCCGTTGGCAGCAACCATCGGACTGGCTGCCGTTTCCAGAGCGAGCACTGGTGCTGGGGACTGGATCCATCGGGAAGGCCATCGCCAAACGGCTCCGCGCCGACGGCATCTGGACGGCCGGCGGCCGGCGCCGCGACCTGCCGGACCTGGACTTCGACGAGGTCCGGCCCGCTGGCGCCTGGGCCGAGGCGCTGCCTCGGACCGACTGGCTGTTCGTGGCAGCGCCAGCGGCGGCCGGACGGCTGGTCGGTGCGACCGAGATACGAGCCCTTCCCTCCCACGCCATCGTCGTGAACGTGGGGCGCGGTGCGTCGATCGACACGGATGCTCTCCAGCGCGCCCTCACGGACGGGCATCTCGGAGGTGCAGCGCTGGACGTCTTCGATCCGACGCCCGCCGGACCTGACGATCCCATCTGGACCACCCCTCGCCTCACTGTCTCGCCCTACGTGGCCGCGCATCACGCAGAGCGGCATCGACGGACGGAGGCGATGTGCGAAGCGCAGCTGGCGCGCTACACCCAGGGCGAACCCCTCCACGACACCGTCGACGTGTAGCGGACCCTGCCCTGGCCGTGGGCGCGCGATCGGGTCCAGCAGTAAACCGCCGGGGTGCGGCGCGCATACGAGCGCTGGGCTTACTGAATCCAGCGCGGCACGATCAGCATGACGACCCACGTGACGACCGCCAGCAGGTACAGCACGCCCGCGACCACGGGCGCTGACTCCAGCATCCCGAGTTGGCTCAGGATCCGGTGCCAGTCGTGGAACACCTTGTTGCCTCCGAGCAGCGGCAGCGCGCGCGCCTGGGCATCGGCGGCGTAGATCGCGACGTCGACGAAGTTCTGGCCCAGCAGCAGCAGCGCCAGCTGCGTGCCGATTCGGTTGTGCCAGTAGACACCCTGGTACACGAACA
>JBCDLV010000591.1:0-1536 GCA_038744895.1 Bacteroidota bacterium
AACGTGCGACGCGACGAGTCGGCCGGAGCGCTCGCGATGCGCTCGGGCTCGCCGTCGCCGATGCGTTCGAGCACCACGCGTCCGAAGGCGCGCCCGCGTTCGGTCCGCCGGAAGTAGACGACCGAGTCGGCGTCGAGGACCAGGTCGGGGCGTTCGAGGTGGACCGATCCCGCAAAGTCGGCGCGGCGGACGCGCGCGTCGTAGGTGCCGCGATCCGCTGTGAGGACGCCCGTCGAGTCGACGAGTGTGACGGGCCCGGCGAACTCTGCAAACCGACGCGCCGAGGAGTAGGTCCCCGTCGGCGACGTCAGGACGGCGCCCTGGTGTTCGATGCGGCCGCCACCCGTGAACGCGGACACCTCCGCGCGACTGTCGTAGGTCACCGTGGGCGCGCGCAGAACGGACTCCCCGTCGCCGAGCCGCACGTTGCCCACCGCCGCAGACGTCTTCGTGTTGGAGTTGTACGTCACCGTCGAGGCCGTGAGCGTGTCTCGCCCCGAGATGATGCGAACGGCGCCCTCCATCTCGACGAGGCCTTGCGTCTCGAAGTACACAGCGCGGCGCGACCGGAGAAACGTCGTGTCCTGGCGTAGCCGAACATTGCCGGTGAGGGTGCGCACGGTGCCCGCCGAGTCCGACGCCACGTCGACGCGGTCCGCGTTGAGGATCTCGACGAGGCGCGTCTGTGAGGCCGCCGCCACGGGCAGGAGCAGCGCCAGCAGGGGGAGCACGCGCATGGCCCGCCAGGGCCGAGCCTGCTGGCGGGCCCGTCGCACCCGCGGGCAGTGTGATGACGCCAGCGGGCCGTCTAATGGCACCCGCGGACGGCGCAGGCGCGTCGGGGCCGAGACGCCGCCGTATCTCAAGAGCGCCGACGTCGTCATTCGCGGACCTCGATCTCTCCTGACGCTTGCCGGAAAGAGTACCGCGACAGGTCGGCCGAGGCTTCCAGGCCGACGCCGCGAGCCCGCTCGCTGGGACCGTCGAACGAGAACGAGCCCGGCGCTGTGAACAGGCGAGCGCTCTCGTCCCACACCACGCGGCTGGCCCGGAGCGTGCGGCCACCGGACGTCTGGACCCGCGCGGAGCCTTCGGCGGTGTACCGGTCGCCGACGCCGCGGACGCTTTGCGCGCGGACGGTCGCGTTGGCGTCGGTGAGGCGGGCGGAGACGCCGCCGGTCGCGGTGAATGCGCCACCGTCGGCCAGTGTGAGGCGGGGGGCCTGGACCGACGCGCCGGGCACCTCGGCTCGGACGCTCCCGGTGGCCGTGACCGCCTCATCTTCGATTTCCAGGCGGTCCGCCTGGACTGTCGCCCCGTCGCTCCCGGAGACCACGATGCGCGTCGCCCCCTCTGCCACGACGAAGCTCCCGGATTCGTAGAGCCAGATCTCCTGCGCCTGGATCTGTCCGCGCGGCTGCCCTTCGTCGTCGAAGAGCCTCAACGCGACGACAGCCGCCAGCGTGTCACCGGGTGGTGGGCCGAGGTACACGTAGGAGGAGTCGCCCGTGAACCGCGCCAGGTAGGGGGACTCGA
>JBCDLV010000592.1:0-1535 GCA_038744895.1 Bacteroidota bacterium
GAGGATGCGGAGGGGCGGCTCAGGCACGAGCCACGGCGGGCTCCGCCGTCGAGGTGCCGTCGCCGGACGGGCCGCCAGCGGAGGCGCCGGGCGGGACGCGGCGGTACGGGAGCACGACCTCGGCGCGGACGCCGCCCTCCGCCCGGTCCTCGACCGTGAGGCGCGCCGCCGATCCGTACAGCGTGTCGAGACGCTCGTGGGTGTTCGCCAGCCCGACCCCACCGGGCCGCTCTGGCGGACCCGTCAGCCCCGGACCGTTGTCCTCGACCGCCAGTACGAGCCGGCTCCCGTCGACGCGTGACGCTAGCCGGATGCAGCCGACGCCGTTTTCCTTCCGCCCGATCCCGTGCTCGGCGGCGTTCTCGACGAGCGGCTGGAGCACGAGGGGCGGGACGGCGGCATCGAGCGTGTCCGGCGCCCAGGCCTCTTCGATCTCCAGTCGCCCCTGGAACCGGATGCGCTGCACGTCGAGGTAGTCGCGGAGGAAGGCGGCCTCATCAGCGAGAGAGACTTCCTGCGCGTCGTCGGCGTCGAGCACGCGCCGGAGCAGCGACGAGAGCCGGGCCACGAGCGTCCGCACGCCAGCAGGGTCGCGCTCGACGAGGGCGCTCACGGCGTTGAGCGTGTTGAACAGGAAGTGCGGGTTGAGCTGCATCCGCAGCGCCGAGAGCCGGGCCTCGGTGAGCTGCGCTACGAGCTGGGAGCGCTCGGCGAGGAGGCGTTCGGCTTCGAGGCGCTTCTCGTGGGCCTGGAACAGCGCTGCGCGCGCGTAGCCCGCCGCGAGGACGGCGAGGTAGACCACCCACTCGTCCATGAACCGGAGCCGTGTGAACGTCCACTCCAGCGTCCAGACGCGGTCGGCCGGCGGCGGGCCGGTCAGGAGCGGACGCAGGGCCCCGCGCGTCAAGGACTCCATGACGACGGCCACGCCGACACCCAGCATGAGCAGGCCGGCGATGCGGCGCACCCACGTCGCGCGCTCCAGCGGGAGCCGCTGGGCGACCCAGAACACCGCTGGCGTCAGGAGCGCCCACAGGCCGAACTCGGCCATGGTCTCGGCGACTTCGCCCCAGTCGAGCGCCTCGCCGCGCCACCGGCTGGTGGCCTGCCGCGCCGTCATCAAGACGCCCAGCATCGCCCAAAAGCCGACCACTGCGATGCCCTCGGCACGCCGAGACCAGAGACGGGGGGAGCCGGACGGAGTAGACATGCCTCAATCTAGGCGGAGCCACCGGCCGCCTCGGGATGCTCGTTGTCGCAGGCGTGCCATTCGTGACGCGAGCGTGCATCTGGTGCAGAGCCATGAACCCGACGCGCGTTCGATCCATAAGGCGGGTCACGCTTCACGTCCTCGTGCCATGTCTCGACTCTCCCGTTTCGTCCTCGTCCTGCTGGCGGCCGCCGTCGCCGCGCCGTCCCTCAGCGCGCAAGTCGCCGTCACCGGCCGAGTCCTCGACGGCGACCTCCCCCTCCCGACGGCCTCCGTCGCCCTTTGGGAGATCGCCGATGCCGACTCCTCGCTCGTCAGCGGTGCC
>JBCDLV010000593.1:0-1533 GCA_038744895.1 Bacteroidota bacterium
GCTTCAGGACAAGGTGATCAACCAGCTCACGGCCATCAAGGTGTGGGCGATGATGTCGTCCGAGGCGGGCGAGCTGTCGGAGATCTTCGAGGAGATGGACGAGACCATCGACGAGGTAGCCGTCATGATCCAGAGCCTCTCTGAGGAGCAGCTGAACACGTGGCACCTCCGCTACGCCAACTCCGACGCGCACCTCTGGAACGAGGATACGGCCTACGCGTGACCGCCCGAAACGCGCGACGCGGAGCCGCCGTACTCGTGGCATGACGCCCGAGGACCCTGCCGATCCCCTCCGCCGCGCCGAAGCGTTCGGCGTCGACCTCGCGACGCTCCGCGAGAGCTTGAGCCTAACGCCGACCCGATGACCCAGACTCTTCTCGACCGGCTGGCGGGCGCTGACGCCGCGTTCGTCGTTGTCGGAGGGATGGCGGCCGTCCTCCACGGCGCTGACATCGTCACGGTAGATCTCGACGTGTGTTACGAGCCGACGAACGAGAACCGCGAGCGACTCGTGACGGCGCTGACGCTCAGCCCTCGGGCAGGTACGGCGCGGGGATCGGTGTGCCCTCCGTCTCCTGGTGCCAGGTGATCGAGAGCACGTGCCAGCGGGATCCGTCCCACACGAGCTGGATCGAGTTGATGCCGCGCGAGAACGGCTCCTCCTCGGACGGATCGAAGCGACTCTCATAGGTGCTCCAGACGTGGGCGATGGTGCCGTAGCGCTCGACGCGACGCGTAGCCTCGACTTCGTAGAAGCCCTTGCCCTGGAACATGGGCGACTCGCGGAAGATCTGGCCGGCGACCTCGGCATACTCGTCCGCCGAGTACACGACGGGCGCCGACGTACCGTCTGGCCGCTGCGCGATGGGAATGAGCCGGCCCTCGGGGTGCATCAGCGAGCGGAACCGGTCCCAGTCGCGGTCTACATCAGAGGGGCCGGAGATCACCTCGTAGAGGGCGTCGACGATGGCGTCGGTCGTGGCGACTTCGGCTGGGTTTGCCTCCGGCCAGTCGGCTGCCGCGACGGTGGACTGTGCGAATGAAGCGGGCGCGGCGACAAACGCCAGCAGGACGAGGAGTGAGAGAAAGCGCATCGGCGTAGGCAATGGGGTGCGAAAGAATACGCACGCCGACCTAAACGCTCATCCCGCAGTGGCAGAGGCAGCGCTCTCGGGTTCCAACACGGGGGCCGAGGCCGCCACCGGGACCACCAGCGTGAAGGTGGAGCCGGCGCCCAGCGTGCTCTCGACGCGTACCGTCCCGCCGTGCAGCGCTGCGATCCGCTTGACGATCGCCAGCCCGAGGCCCGCACCCTTGGACGACCGGCTCTCGTCGGCCCGAACGAACCGGTCGAACACGCGTGGCAGAAGCTCCGGCGTGATGCCTTCGCCCGTGTCGCGCACGGCCACCGATAGCGTCGTGGTGTCCTCGCGCGCGACCTCGACGTCGACGGTCTCACCCGCTGGCGTGTGGCGCAGCGCGTTCTCGACGAGGTTGCACACCGCCCGGTCGATGAGTCCCGAGTCGAGCTCC
>JBCDLV010000594.1:0-1531 GCA_038744895.1 Bacteroidota bacterium
GCTGCGAGCGGATCCCGAGACCGATTTCATCCCGGTGCTCCTGCTCACCGCCCGGGCATCGGTTCCAGACACCGTCGAAGGCCTCGGGGCTGGAGCCGACGACTACCTCGCCAAGCCATTCGCGTCCGCGGAGCTCCGCGCTCGGGTCGGCGCGCTTCTGAGGGAGCGGCGGCGGCTTCGCGAGCGATGGCAGGGCCCCTCGCCGGCCTCCCTTCCGGTCCAGCTGGCGCCGGCCGCCGACGCGACGCACCGGGCGCTCGTCCGGCAGCTCGTCGAGGTGATCGACGATCGGCTCGATGACGAGACGCTGGCGGTCGAGGCGCTGGCCAAGGCCGCGAGCATGAGCCGGGCTACCCTCTACCGGCGGCTCGACGCCGCCACCGACGGGACTCCTGCTGACCTGATCCGGGAGGTCCGGCTGGCGCGGGCGGCCGAGATGCTCACCGCGCGCGCCGGGACGGTCTCCGAGGTGGCCTACGCCTCCGGGTTCAAGAGCGTCTCGCACTTCGCGGCCCGGTTCAAGAGCCGGTACGGGGTCTCTCCGTCGGCGTATTCGGTCACAGTCGAGCGCGGGTGACCGTGGCTCGGTAGCGCAGATCGTGTGGGACGGCACGAGGCGCGGTCGCCTTCTCAAGAGAGGGCGGCCGCGTCGCCGGCCAGACCGTCTAAAGCACGCGTCTGGGACGATCACGACAGGTTTTGAGACGCTGGGAACGACCCGCTAACCGTCCCCAGGTCTTGCTTGAGGACACATCAGGCTCCGTTGTATGCACGCGCTTCCGTCCTGCTCGACTCGTCCGTGGTGGGCTCCTGAAACGGGGGTCATTCTCGCCGTCGCGCTTCTCCTCGGAGTGGCGACGGCGTCTGCCCAGACGGTCCAGCTCGATGTCCTCCTTCCGAATGCGGCCGACATGCCCCGGACGCTCGGCGAATGGGAAGAGGATCCGTCGATCGTCCAGGTGATCGCCACGAACCTCGGGCCGAGCCCCATCGGGGACCTCCGGTTCTCGTTCACCGCAGAGGGCGCGCGGCGAGGTCTGCTCGTCTCATCGGACGACGCCAGCCCAGCCCAGCCTCGCTTGGCGCTGGCGCCAGGAGAGAGCCGGGTGTTCCTCTGGGACGAGGTGGTGAGCGCCGATGCCGTCGACATCGTGTCTGGGCTCCGGGGTGAGGTCAGCCGGGACGGCATCCCGGAGGACCAGTACCAGCTCTGCGCGACGCTCCTCGACCCAGCTGGCGCGTCAGTCAGCGGGCCGGTGACGTGCCGAGGCTTCCTCGTGTACGAGCCCGACCCGCCCCAACTCGTCTACCCGACCGCAGGGACACCGGTGGCCCCCGAGACGGTCACGTTCCAGTGGGCGCCGAGCCAGAGCGTGAACGCGACCTACCTGCTCACGGTCGTGCCCCGCTTTGCCGGCCAGACGACGGTCGAAGCCATCGAAGCCAACCCCATCCTGTTCGAGCGGGAAGTGGCGGAGGCGTCCTACCTCGTCCTCCCCTCGGACCCGCCGTGGGACACGTTCCCCGGGAC
>JBCDLV010000595.1:0-1530 GCA_038744895.1 Bacteroidota bacterium
CACCGGGCCTGCCTGGGGGCGCTTCCTGTTCGGCTTGGTCCGCGGGCTCCGTCCGAAGCGCGTGCTGGAGCTGGGCACAAACCTCGGCGTCGGCGCCGCGCACCTGTCGGCGGCGCTGGCGCTCAACGAGCAGGAGAGAGGGCCCGCTGGCGACCTCGTGACGCTGGAAGGAGCCCCCGCGCTAGCCGCTCGTGCCGCCGGGGCGCTGGCGCGACTCGGCCATCGCGTGGGAGACGAGGACGGGTGCCGGGTTCGCGTCGTCGTCGGACCGTTCACGGAGACACTGGAGGCGGCTGTCGACCCGGCGAGGCCGTTCGACCTGGTGTTCATCGATGGGCACCACGAAGCCGAGGCTGCGCTCGCGTATCTGGATGTCATCCGGCCGGCGCTGTCCGACGGCGCCGTGGTGATTCTGGACGATGTCGAACCCGGCCGATCCGTCCGCCAGGCATGGCTCCAACTGCGTGAGACCAATCCACGTGCGCCAGCGGTGTACCTCGTGAAGTACGGCCTCTTGGTGTACCGAGGGGCGAACGGTCTGGAGGGAGCCGCTCCGGCTCGCGCGCGTGTACGTGCATCCGTAGACTCCGACGGCCTACCCTGACCCATGCCCGCCACCGACGCTGAACTCGTTCAAGCCTACCTCGACGAGGGAGACCAACGGGCATTCTCGCAGCTCTTGTCACGGCACCAGGAGCGGATCTACAGCTATCTCGTCGGGATGGTCCGCGACCGTGACGTCGCGAACGACCTCTTCCAGGAGACGCTGTACCGCGCCATCCAGGCCATGCACCGTCGGCGAGGGAGCTACGAGAGTCAAGGTCGCTGGCTGGCGTGGACCATGCGGATCGCGCGCAACGCGGCACTCGACTGGCTCCGCGCGAAGAAGAAGTTCTCGGACGTCGACAAGTTCAACAATGAGGACGAGGGGGCGTCGTTCTGGGATCGGCTGCCGGATGAGGCCCCCGAGGCCGACTCGCTGCTCAACCGAGCGGACCTCTGGGAAGAGGTCGAGGCGGCCATCGATCAACTCCCGCCGGAGCAGCGCGAGGTCGTCCTCATGCGCCACCAGTCGGAGTTGACGTTCCGGGAGATCGCTGAGCTCACCGGCGTTTCCATCAACACGGCCCTCGGCCGGATGCGCTACGCGCTCATCAACCTCCGCAAGATCCTCGACCCCGAGTGGTTCGACGGCGTCACCGCTGACGTGCCCGGCGCTCCAAAGCCGCAGGGCACGACGGCCACCTGACCGACCTTCGCCGCTCATCCACACACGAGATCTCTAGTCGACCCGTTCGCTACGCCCGCTCACCCACCATGCTCGACGATCTCACTCCGCTCCGCCACGCGTATGGCGAGGCTACAGGCTCCCCGGCCGAGCCGGGCCAGCCCGGCCATGTGGAGCAGGCGATGCTTCGCGAGATGCGAGACGTGCTGGACGCCTGGCCCGCCTCCGCACCCGCTGGCGCCACCGTCGAGGCCGTCGAGGCCCGCGCCGCCGAGCCGCGCGACGTGGTAGACCTCGGCGAG
>JBCDLV010000596.1:0-1527 GCA_038744895.1 Bacteroidota bacterium
ATTCACCTACATCTCCGAGGGCGGTGCGGGCCAGCAGCGCATCGTAACGGAGACCCTGAGCGTCAGTGCACTCACGCCTGATGGGGACACTCCGGTAGAGTAACTCATACCTCAGAAGGATCTAAGCGGGCGCTCTGGCATCGACCAGGGCGCCCGCTGGCGTTTAGTCGCTCGCCTCCGCCAGCTGGCGCGCGGCTAGGGCTGCCAGGAACGCCGTGCCTGTCCGCATGGCCTCCTCGTCCACAGTCATGCGTGGCGTGTGGAGGCCATGCGTGCTGCCGACTGCCTCGTTCGCCACGCCGAGAACGGAAAAGCAGCTCGGCACCTGAGAGGCGTAGAAGGCGAAGTCCTCCGAGGCGTACCACATCGGCAGGTCCACGACGCGGTCCGCGCCGACCAGCGCCACCGCCGTCTCGCGCGCAAAGGCCGCGGCCGCCTCGTCGTTGCGCAGCGCCGGATAGCCGATCACGATCTCGACCTCGCAGGTGGCCCCGAAGGCCTCGGCCGTCTTCTGGGCCGTCCGCCGGATGAGGTCGTGCGCTCGGCCGCGCCAGTCCTCGTCCATCGACCGAAACGTGCCCTCGATCCGCACCTCGTCCGGGAGCACGTTCGTCGCGCCAGCGGCCTCGACGAGCCCGAACGACAGGATCGACGGGATGCCCGGTGGCCGGTTGCGCGAGATCACCGCCTGGAGCGCCGTCAGGATGTGAGCCTGCGCCAGCACCGTGTCCGTCAGTGCCTCCGGCGAGGCCGCGTGGCCACCGGTGCCGCGCACCGTCAGGTAGATCTCGTCCGCCGAGGCCATGAACATGCCGCTGCGAATGCCGAGCGTTCCCGTGGGCAGGTGCGGCGCCACGTGCTGCCCGAACATCCGGCCGACCGAGCCCTGCGTTCCCATCTCGCCGAGCACGCCCTCCTCGATCATCACGCGGGCACCGCCGGGCGCTCGCTCCTCGCTCGGCTGAAACACCAGCCGCACCGTCCCCGCCAGCTGGTCCCGCATCTCGGTCAGGACCTGCGCCGCGCCGAGGAGCATCGCCGTGTGGGCGTCGTGTCCGCACGCGTGCATCCGGCCATCGACCTCGCTGGCGAAGTCGAGCCCGGTGGCCTCCGTGATGGGCAGCGCGTCGATGTCGGCCCGGAGCGCCACCACCGGCCCCGGCATCGCGCCCTCGACGTGGGCGACGACCCCCGTCTGGGCGACGCCTTCGGTCGGTTCCAGCCCGAGGCCGCGCAGCGTAGCCGCGATGAGCGCGGCCGTCTCGTGCTCCTCGAACGCCAACTCGGGCCGGCGGTGGATCTGTCGGCGAAGGCGGACGACCTCCAGGAAGGCGTCGTCGGCGAGCTGGCGGATGCGGTCGAGCATGGCGGCGAGGGCGGGGGCTGGGACCCGGATGATCGCCCCGCTGGCGCGGAAAGGCATCGGGCGGGGGGACCGCAGACGGCGGACCGCAGACCGCCGATCCCGCCAGCGGTCGAGAGGCAATGCCGACCAGCACCGTGCCTGCCGACGGAGCCCGAGAGGCG
>JBCDLV010000597.1:0-1510 GCA_038744895.1 Bacteroidota bacterium
GGCCGCGACGACGCAGTTCGACGACCCGTTCGGGATGGGTGCGATCACGCTCGTCCCCGTCGAGTCCCTGAATACGCTCCTGCTGGCGGCGGTGGTGGGTGCGCTCGTCGGTGGGGTCTTGCAGTTCGCGGTCCAGCTTCCACTCGTCTTCCGGCTGATCCGGGGGTTCCGACTGTCCGTCTCGACGAAGGTGGAGGGCGTCAAGGAGGCGGGGAAGGCGTTCGGGCCAGTGGTCGCGGGCCGAGGCGTGGCCCAGGTGTCGGGCTACGTCGACACGGTGCTGGCGGGGTTCGCAGCCGCGGGCACGCTCGGGTCGATCCGCCCGGCGCTCATGCTCTACATCTTGCCCATCTCGCTGTTCGGGATGAGTGTGGCAGCCAGCGAGTTGCCGGAGCTGAGCCGCATCAGCCAGTCCCGGCTGGCGGAGTTCCTCGGCCGCGTGGACCGGTCAATGCGCCAGATGCTCTACCTGATCGTGCCGACGGTCGTGGGCTACCTCGGGTTTGGCCTCGTGATCGTGACGGCCTTCTTCGGTGGCGGTGCCTTCGGTGAGCAGGACGCGTGGCTGGTCACGCTCATCCTGGGGGGCTACACGCTGGGCCTCGGCGCTACGTCGGTGAGCCGTCTGCTCCAGAACAGCTTTTACGCCCTCGGCGATACCAAGACGCCTGCAACGATCGCCGTCGCGCGCGTGATGGTCTCCGGGGTGGTCGGCGCGGGGCTGATGTTCGCGCTCGACCGCGTGGACGTGGCCTCCGTCGTCCCGGTCGATGTCTACGGCAACCGGCTGACGATGGCCGCGGTCGGGCTGGCGATCGGCGCCTCCATCGGGGCCTGGCTCGAGCTGCTTCTGCTGCGCCGCGCCCTGCGCCAGCAGGCCGAGGGTTTCTCCTTGCCGGCCGCGCGTGTCGCGCAGATGCTGGGCCTCGCGGGGCTGGCTGCGATTCCAGCAGCCCTCGTGCTGGCGTTCGTGCCGGAGGGCACCTTCCCGCCGTTCGTCGATGCCGTCGTGGTCGTCGGACTGTACGGGCTGGTGTACCTCGCTGCCGGCCATCGGCTCGGTTTCCAGGAGGGCGAGGCGTGGATCGGCCGCTTCCTGCGCCGCGCCAGACGATAGCCGCCAGCGGGGATGACGCACCCCTGACGGTGCGAGTCCGTACCCTCTGGCGGTCGACCCCCCTGACATGGCTGGATACAAAGGGCACCTCGCTGGCGCGACGGTCTTCTTCGGCGTCTACCTCGCCGGGCTGGCGCTCGTCTATTCCGTCGATCAGGCGTACGCGCAGTTTTCCGGACTCGAACTGGCGGCGTACCCGATCGCGCTGTTTGGGCTCTGCCTCATGTTCGGCTTGTGGCCCGACGTGGATACCAACTCGAAAGGCCAGAACCTCTTCTACTCCATCTTCTTCGTGGTGGACGTGGTTCTGATCGGCGCGCAGAAGTTCGAGGAGGCTGCGTACTTGGGACTGTTTTGCATCCTGCCGGCCCTCGGCAAGCACCGCGGGTGGAC
>JBCDLV010000598.1:0-1504 GCA_038744895.1 Bacteroidota bacterium
CACGACGCCCATCTCCGAGCCGACGCGGCTGGCGAAGCTGGCGCTGCGCCCGCAGGTGGATCTCGCCGACCTGCTGGCGGCCACCGGGCACCGCGGCCTCGTCGTGGCGGGTCCGGGCCTGGAGCGAACCGAGGAGCTGGCAGCCGTCGAGCTTCGCTACGCGGGCTACGTGGAGCGCGAGCAAGACCTGGTAGCCCAGATGCGGAGCCTGGAGCGCTGGCGCGTGCCCGCCGGCTTCGACTACGGCGCGGTCGGCGCCATCACGCACGAGGCGCGCGAGAAGCTGTCCCGCATCCGCCCCGACACGCTCGGGCAAGCGTCGCGCATCTCGGGCGTCTCGCCCGCCGACGTGCAGGCGCTGATGGTGCTGCTGAAGCGGCACCGCGCCGGTTCGGGGGACGGCGCAGCCACCGCGCCTGCCGCTGTCGCCACGCCGTGATCGCAGACCTTCCCGTCGCCCTCAGCGACCGCCAGCGGGACCACCTGGACGCCTACGTCGGACAGCTGGAGCGCGTCAACGCGCGCGTCAACCTGGTAGCCCGCCGGGCGTCGCGGGCAGACCTCGAAGGCCACGTCCGCCACTGCCTCGCCCTCGCCACGCGGACCATCCCGGACGGCGCCACCGTCGTCGACTGGGGCACCGGCGGCGGCCTCCCCGCCATCCCGCTGGCGATCGCGTTTCCGCAGGCCTACATCGTCGCCGTGGACGCCGTCGGCAAGAAGACCGAGGCCGTGCGGCTGTTCGCGCGCCGCCTCGGGCTCGACAACGTCGAGGCGTGGAACGGACGCGCGGAGGCCTACGACGGCCCGGCGCCGGACCTTTCCGTGAGCCGCGCCACGGCTCCGCTGGCGACGCTCTGGGGCTGGCACGAGCGCGTGTGCACCTCCGCGCCGGTCGCAGCCGAGGGCGCATGGCCACCGGGCCTCGTCTGCCTCAAAGGCGGCGACCTCGCCACCGAGATCGCCGACCACGCGCGTCGGTGGCCCGAGACCGCCGTCCAGCAGACCCCGCTGGCGAGCATCCTGGGCGCCGGCTGGGCCGACAAGCAGATCGTGAGCGTCGCTACCGCGTGAGCCGGACGTGGGCCGTGACCGCGATCACACGGTTCTTCCACGGCACGACGGTCTGGTTCGGGAGGAGGTCGCTGCCGTCGATCACGTTGCGGAGCCCGTGCGTGTAGCGGAGCCCAATCCCGACCGGGCCAGGACCCACCTCGATTCCCACGACCACCCCGACGTCAGGCTGCAAGTCGAGGTCGACCTCGGTCGCTGGGACATTGTCGACGGCGTCCGCACTGGCGGTCCCGCGGATCGGGACCGCACCGGCCACTCCCACAAGAAGCGTCGGATCGAGGGACCGAATCGCCGGGCCGCGGACGGCCACCAGCACGGGAACCTCGACGTAGTCTGCCCGCCAGCGGACGCTGCCATCGTCGAGTTGAGACCCCTTCTGGGCGTAGAGGACTTCGGCCTGGACGCCGATCGGGCCCGGCGCGTACCGGCC